>JBBTVQ010000015.1:0-10310 GCA_038063095.1 Patescibacteria group bacterium | reverse complement strand
TTTTCGTGTACGGGGCTGTCACCCTCTATGGCCGGCCGTTCCAGGGCCGTTCTCCTAACGAAGTCCTAATTTTTGAACTCTCCAAGGGATCGTTGATACGGGGCGATTTTGCTTGCGCAAAATGCGCCTCGCGTCTTGCCCCCTACGGACTCAACTTACAACTGCAACCCAGCCAACTAGTAAACTAGAAAACTGGATTGCTCTGGGCTGATCCCTTTTCACTCGCCGCTACTCAGGGAATGGATCAGTTCATTGGTTGACTGGTTTGCTGGTTGACTGGTTAGAAAACCAAAAAACCAACAGGTCGCGAAGCGACCGAAACCAGAAAACCAGTAAACTGACATTGATTTCTTTTCCTCCGCTTACTGAGATGTTTCACTTCAGCGGGTACGCCGCCGCGCTCTGCGCGGAAGTTCAAATGTCCAAGTTCCAATGTCAAATCAAATCCAAAGCTCAAAATGACCCGTCGGGTCATCCCGCACCCCCGATCGGGTCGGGGGCAAGCTTGATGATGCGGGATCCAGAGATACTGGATCCCCGCGTGCGCGGGGATGACCGCAGAGCGGTCATCTGGATTTGAGTCATTAATTTGTCATTTGGATTTTGTCATTTGGATTTCCGTGCAAAGCACGGCTCGCCGTGTTTTGCACGGCGGGGTTTCCCCATTCGGACATCCCCGGATCATAGGTTGCTCGCCACCTCCCCGAGGCGTATCGCCGGCACGCCGCGTCCTTCATCGCCATCCGAACCCTAGGCATCCACCATATGCGCTTATTTCTCACCCAGTATATCAACTTTGACTATATTCAGTTTTCAAGCTGCCGTCATTATCCTCCGTCCGGTACTCCCGCCGCGCGGGACCACGGGGACGACTGATAAAGAGAAACAAAAAACCGCGTAGGTACGCGGCTCGCATTGACGTAACCCAGATCCGGGCTGCGCGCTATGTTCCTCCGAGAGCCGCTACTTTGCTGAAATGTGTGTATATCTTCATGCCTACTTAACAGTATATATGTGGACAAAATGATGTCAAGCCCCGCCCAGCCCCTCGCTTGCGAGGGGCTGGGCAAACCCGCCGATGATTGTTCACTGATTGTCAGTGATACTATCGCCGCAGTTCGCTGCGCACCCGATCCAGGAAGGCGCTCGCGGTCTCCTTGCCGCCCAGGCCAAACGCCAGTCCAAAAGCAATGGCAAGCGCCGCCACGAGTCCGGTCACCAGCGTCTGCACGAGCGCTGTCGCAATCCCCAATTGCGGCAAGATCGCAAAGAACGCGAAGAGCCAGATAGCCCATCGGGCCGTAATGCCCACCAGGGACCCGCGATATCCGGCCGCCTCCACTGACCCGCGCACCGCCCGCTCTACGACGTCCGCCACGAGCGCGGCAATGATGATGATGAGTGCCGCGACCACGACATTCGGGACATAGAGCAGGATGTCCTTGAGGAAATCGGACACTGCCGTGAGCCCCAGGATATTGACCGATGCCAGCAAGAACGCAATCACCAGCGACCACTTGACGAGCCATCCGATAAAGGCGCCTGAGTTGAGCCGCCATCCTGCGCGCTCCACGGCCTTGCCCATATCAAGCTTGACCAGCAGCATGTCCACGCGCAACGCCCGCACGAGTTGCTCCACCGCTTTTCCGAGCGCTACCGCCACCACCCAGCCGATGAGAAATACAACGAGAGCGCCCACCAACAGCGGGATAAATGCAGCCAACGATACCCACACCTGCTGCAAGGACGCCACGATCACATCACCCCATGTTTGTAATATCATAATAAATAAAGATAAAAGTAAAAAGATAGATGCGCAAATCGCTTCCGACCAAAGGATTTGCTTTTTGAGCTCCATCTATTAGTATACGGTATGCGGATAAGAAAAAAAGCGAGTTATCCACACCCCCAGATGTCAGAAATCGGAAATCAGATGTCAGCGGACATCTTTCTGAAATCTGATGTCTGAAATCTGAATGCTGAGCTACACCGATCTCAAAAAAGGCGTTACCTTCCTATGGAACGACAAACCCTACGAAGTGATAGAGTCCAGTTTCTCCCGCATGCAGCAGCGGAAAGCCGTGGTGCAGGCAAAGATCCGCGACCTCGCCACCGGCAAAATCTTGGAGATGAGCTTCCAGCCGAGCAACCAGTTTGTAGAAGCGGTGACTGAAAAACGCACGCTCGTCTTCCGCTACCACCATCGCGGGGAATACCTGTTCTCACATTCGGAAAACCCCAGAGAGCGCTTTCCGCTGGCCGAGGATGCCGTCGGCGACAAAAAGCGGTGGCTGAAAAAAGATACGGCCGTCACGGCCCTCTTCTTCCGCGAGAAATTACTCACACTTACGCTGCCTATCAAGATGGATCTGGTGGTCTCTGAGGCGCCCCCGGGCATCCAGGGCGACCGCAGCCAAGGCGGTACCAAAGCAGTCACGCTGGAAACCGGTGCCACCATCCAGGTGCCGCTCTTCATCAACGAGGGTGATGTCGTCCGCGTCAATACCGAGACCGGAGAATATACGGAGCGCGTAAAAAAATCCCAATGACCAATCCCCAATGCCAAATGAATGACCAAATGACGCAATGCCTCAAGCCGTCCATATCCATTTTTTGACATTGGGGTTTTGGGTTTCATTGGTCATTAGGATTTGGACATTGGACATTTCAGAATTTGATCGCGTCTCCGGGCCGGATGACGTTTTTGTTCTCCGCCACGGACGCGTTCTCCTCCGCGCGCGGCGCCTTTTGCTTTCCAGTTGGTTCTCCCTGCAACGCCTCTTCCAACGTCTTGCGCAGTGCCGCAATGTTGACATCCGGATGCCCACCGGATGATTTTCCCGGCGCCCCGCCGGCATCCGGCGGCCGGGACGGAATGTTTTTTGCCGGCTCACGCGGCTTGAGCGCCGACAAAGAGAGAGGTTTCGTTCCAGGAGACGCGCGCACCACCGGCTGGCCACGGATATTCCTGTTATCAGTCGGAGGCATGGGTCTCCCGGAAGGACGCATGTCGGATCGCCAGGGCTGCGCCGGCCGCTCCCGATAGGGTCTTTCACTCGCCGGAGCGGCACGCGGCTCTGATGCAGTGTGGCGCTCAGCGGCGGGCGATCTCGGCGGCGGATTTGCGCCACCCGGCATGGAAAATTCTATCCCCAATCCCCCCAGGGTATCCCCAAATCGCGTCCGCCCCAACTGCGGCATCCGCTCCGGCAGCGGGATAAGCGTGCCATCTTCTATCTTCCGAAGACAGGAGAGGCAATAGGCGGGCCGCCTGCCGTCGGGCCGAAACGGCACCGTGGTCTGCTTGCTGCAATTGGAACAGACGGTTTCAAACATTTTTCCCTTGTCCGTGTCTCCAGTAGCCGCCGGGGCGCCGTCCTCCCCGACACTTCCGCTCCATCGCGTGATCCGCGCCTCCACCTCTTCCCGCGGCCGCGCGTACCGGGCGCGGGAATACGCCATCACCCGATCTTTGACGGAAGGATCGGTCGTAAACTCCAGCGGCGGCAGCGTGGTCGCCGAAAACGGACGAGAGGTCATGCCGTTGACCATGAGTTTCAAATAAATATGATGATTGGGGAGGTTCACGAGATCCTGCGGCGTGAACTCTGGATCAAATTCCTTCTCCAGATATTCCGCATCATCCGCGCCCACCCGAAAGACAAGCATGGTGCCCACGTTGCCGAATACCGCGTCGCGCACCTTGGTGGACGTATCCGTCACGAGCTGCCCGATGTACTGGTGCGCCACGATGAGGTCCAACCGGTACTTGCGGGCTTCCGAGAGAATGCTCGCAAACGAGTCCGTGGCAAAGTTTTGAAACTCATCCACATACATGTAAAAGTCGCGCCGATCCTCCTCGGGGATCCGCACGCGCTCCATCGCGGCCAACTGTATCTTCGTAATGATCATGGCGCCCAAGAGCCCGGAGTTGTCCTCGCCGATTTTTCCTTTGGACACGTTGACGAGGAGGATCTTCCCCTCATTCATGATCTGCGGAATGTTGAGCGTGGACGCGGGCTGGCCCACGATGTTGCGGATGAACGAGGTATTCAAAAACTGCCCGACTTTGTTTTGAATCGGCACGATCGCCTCGTTGCGGAATTGATCCCGCCACGTCTCGTACTCGTGTATCCAGAATGACCTGACCACAGGGTCTTTTACGTTGGCAATGATTTTTTCCCGGTACTCCTTGTCCACGAGGATGCGCGGGATACCCAAGAGCGTGGTCCCCGGCGTGTCCAAGAGCGCCAGAATGCAATTCTGGAGAATGTACTCCATCCGCGCAGACCAGACATTGGCCCAAATTTTGGTGAAGATGCCCAAGAGATCGGATACCACGAGGTGTTTGTACCTGATGTCCGGCACGTCCAGCACGTTGAAGCCGATGGGGTAGTCCACGTCCACCGGATTGAAGTACATCACGTCCTCAATCCGCTCCGGCGGGATCTGGGCGAGCACCTCCTCCACAAACTCGCCGTGCGGGTCAATGATGCCCACCCCGTACCCCGCGCGGATGTCCTGGAGCGCCATGTTTTTGAGGAGCACGGTCTTCCCCACTCCGGTCTTGCCAATGACGTAGAGGTGCTGCCGGCGATCGCGCTGCTTGATGCCGAATATCTTATCCGAGCCCCGAAAATTGGTGCGCCCGAGAAACGTGGTTTTCTGGTCATTGAGCAGTGCCATTTTTGTATTATACCACGCATGTCAAAAAACCAAAAAGGAGTTTGCTGAATAATGAGGTTTATCGGCGCCCCAAACTAATCCTCGCGTACGCGGGGATTAGTTTGGGGCGCCGACATATCAGCTCCGGAGATCATTTTCAACAAATTCAAAATCCCTCATAACCGACGGGGTCTTAGAATGGTCTCATTATGCGATCGGGAGCGTGAATGAAAACGTACTCCCTTTCCCCTCCTCGCTTTTCACCGCAATCTCCCCGCCGTGACTCTCGATGATGTTTTTCGCCACATAGAGGCCGAGCCCAGTGCCGGAGGTGTGGAGCCGGATCGCGTTGTCCGCGCGGAAAAATTTGGTGAAGACGCGGTGAACCTGCGGCGGCGTGATGCCAACGCCGGTATCTTCCACTTCAATCCGTACGCGATCCGGGAGCCCTACCGCGCGGAGGACGACGCGACCCCCGGGCTCGGTATACTTCAGGCTGTTATCCAACAGATTGTCCAGCACCAGCGCGATCCGCTCTTCGTCAAACGCGAGGTCCGGCAGGGCGGGACCCGGGGGAAGTTCTAACGAAAATGCAATGCCCTTTTCCTTGCCAAACGCGGCGTAGCGGAAAACAAGCTGCTCCAAGAGCGGCGTCAGGGATTGCCGGCGCAGCCGTACGCCGAACCTTCCCTCCTCAATGCGTGCCACACTCAAGAGATCATTCACCAGATCAATCATGCGCAGCGACGCGCCCAGGCCGGATTCCAGGAGCCGGCGCTGATCCTGAGTGAGTACGGCGCCGTCGCGGTCCAAAAGCGTCTGGTACGACCAGCGGATGCCGGTCAGCGGCGTGCGGAGTTGGTGCGCCGCTATGGAGACAAACTCTGATTTCACCTGATCCAGATCTTCCAGCCGGGCGTTGGCGCGGGTGAGCTCCAGGTCGCGGCGCACCAGCATCTTGCCCACGCTCTCTAACTCCAGCAGGAGTTCGCGCAGGCGGTTGTTGGTCGTCACGAGCTCACGGTCGCGGCGGAGGAGTATTTTGGCGCTCACCACGCTTTCCTGATTGCGCTCCTCCAGTACGGCGTTGAGCCGCGCAAGGCGCACATTCGCCCGTATGACGAACGCGGCAAGCAACGCGCCGAGGAGCACCGTGATACCGGCAAGAATCATCATCTGCCGCTGGCCGGCGAGCGCCGCACGGCGGGGCTGCTCAAAAAAGATACTCATATCCGCAATGCCCACCGGCATACCCACGGCAAATACCGCCACCCCCTTCTCATTACGGTACGCATCTTCGGGCTGTATGCCGTCGGCAATGGCATGATCGTCCGCCACCTTTCGCACGATAATGCGATCGCCGAAATAGGGACGGCGCAACAACTCGCTCAAATCAGGATGGATAATCTGGTAGCCCTCGCTGTCCACCACATAAATGTGGCCCTCGGGGATTTTCGGACGGTAGATGACGGAAATGAGGTTACGCACGTTCAGATCAGCCACCAGCACTTCGCTGACACCCCCGCCGCTCTGCACCGGAACGGCGAGCATGATGTGCGGCTCCAGCTCCGGAGAGACGAAGATATCTCCGAACTGTGCCGCTCCGCCGTCGCGCGCGCGGATAAAAAAAGCGGCGGCGCCGTAGTCGTGCAGGTCGCCGGGCAACACGAAACGAAAGCGGTCAACGAGGAACATCTCCTTGCCGTTGCGGCCTGCCAACCCGATACTCCTGATGGCGGGGTTGCGCTTCAGCAGGATTTCCAGGACGCTCTTTGCGCGGCCCGGCTCAAAGGCGATATCGTCAGCCGCGCGCTCCACGTCGCGCTCAAGGGTTGCCAGCGACACGTGCACGTCGCTGCGCGCGCGTTCCAACACCTCCAGCGCCAGCAGCGATGCCGACGCCTCAATATTGTGCAGCACCGGGGCAAGCCACGTGAGGTTGAGCGCCGCCAGTCCCGCGGTGACGAACAGGAAGAGTACCAACGCGCGCGCGATTTTCATAGGCCAGTACTCCTTTAATTTAATTCTGACGCTCAAAAAGTTCCCGAAAAAGCAATACGTTCTAATCAATTCAAGAAGAAAGCGGTGCCAGAATTAAATTAAGGGAGTACTAGCGCACGATCTCATTTGCTTTGGACATGACATCAGTGGCGATGGTGATGCCAAGGGCTTCCGCCGTCTTGAGATTAATCACCAGCTCCAACGCATCGGGCAGTTCTATGGGAATATCCGCCGGCTTGGCGCCCTTGAGCACCAAGTCCGCGAGGCGCGCCGCCTGCACGCCGATTTTAAAGAAGTTGGCGCCGTAGCTCATGAGCGCGCCGAACTGCGTATCTTGGACGTTGGTGCCGGAGACCGGTATCTTCTTCTCCAGCGAGAGCGCTATGATGTCTTTGATGGCAATGCCGCTCACGCTGTCGGCAGCGCGCAAAATCGCGTCTCCGCGCCGAAACGGAAACGAAGCAAGGAATGACGTGAGTTCCGCGGGATCCGCCACGCGCTTTTCCACGAGCTCCACCCCCAGCGCTTTGGCGCTCGCGCGTACATTCTGCACGCCCGTGGTATTCGGATCCGACCAGGGGTAGATGATGCGCTTCGTCTCGGGAACTATCTCCAGAAAAATCTCCAGCCGTTTTGAGACCACCACTTCGTTGTGCGGGGTGACACCAGTCAGGTTATTCCCGGAACTTTGCATGCTGGCGACCAGCTTCCCGCCTACCGGATTGGATACGACGCCGAATATGACCGGGGGCGGAGACGTATTCCCCGCGGTCACTTCTTTGGCTGCCCGGCCGCCAATGCTCCCCATCACATAGAATGCGTCAACGCCTTGCTCCACCATGCGCCCCACGGTCTCCTTTGCCGCGGCAAGATCTTTGCCTCCGGGTGCCACAATATAGCGGATGTTCTTCCCTTCCTCATATCCCCGTGCCTGCATGCCCTGTCGAAATCCTTGCCATGCGGGATCCAGCGAAGGCGGATTCGTAACAACGCCGACGGTAAATACCCGCTGCGGAACCGCAGGCGGAACTGGAACCGCACGGAAAAAACGGAGAAAATAATAGCCGGTGCTCACGGCGAGCGCCGCCGCGAGGACTACGATCACACTCGTTCGCCTGCGCATATGCTTTGAGACCATTACAAAACCCTTTATTCTACTGCACGCGCAGGATTTTGTAATGGTCTCATTGTATCATAGCCGTATCGCCGGGAGGCGACAATAGGAGTTATCCACGGGGCCTTGACAAGGCGTCATTCTTCCATGTATACTAAATTTGGTAAACGGGTAAGTCCTTTTTATGTTTTATGTTTATTGTGGCACGCGAATGTGCCGTTCGTATTTTGTAGTCCATAGGACGGAGGTATAAGCCATGGATTGGGTTACATTGACGATGCTGGAGGGTATTGGTCTAGGGGTGTCACGCTACTTTTTTTCACTGGGCGGGGCCATAAGCCCCGCACTGGCGTACATCCTCTTTGCCCTGGTGTGTGCCGGACTGTGCCAGATGCTCATTGGTCTGGTGATGACGCGGGTGAGTAAAGCGCGTCTGATAGCATCGGAACTGTGGCACATCATCGGCCCTATTGCGCTCGGACTCGGGGGACTCGCGGCAAACACGTGCGCGTTTGCGGCATTTCAAGCAAGCTCCCGCGCGGAGATGGCGGCAAGTACGTTCCTTGCCACCGTGCCCGTTATCCTTTTGAGCGCTGTCTTTGGACGTATCAAGTATGGACGGGAGAAAGAGCCGTTTGGCCTGCGTCAAGTAATCGGCGTTTTGTTCGCGATAGTGGGAGCATATCTCACTATCGGATTCTCAGTCGGATTCTCAGTCCGGTGGGGAATCTGGGCCTGGTTTTCTCTCGGGACAGCGGTGTTTGCGACGACCAACGAGTTCATCTCAAAAGAGATGGCCCTGTGGGAGACGCGCAACGGCAAGCCCAAGCTGAATAAATGGGTGCTCCAGTTCTGGGGCGGCGTCATGATGATTGTTGCTGCGTCTGCCGGATTTTTTATCCTCGCAGACGATCCGGCGCAGGTCGCGACGACCGGAATAGGAAAGCTCGGGTTGTACGGCATCGGCGCAGGGATTTGCAACGTGGCATGGTGGACGTGCCGACTCACCGCGTACCAAGGCGGGGCGCCGGTCTCTATCCGGCGTTTCCCGGCCATCGGGATGGCGTTGCTCACGAGCACGCTCATCGGGCTCGTCGCCTTGGGCGAGCCGCGCCTGGGAGAAAAATTGCTGGGGATATCACTCTATATTCCGGCCTTCTTCTTCGGCCAGAATGGATCGGAGAAATACCTGCGGCGGCTGCTTGTTGCCGCGCGCTCACGTCTCCGGCTCCGGATCTCGCCGTCGGGGGTCTCTCCTGTTCACTGAACGGCACGCATCCCTCCTTGTCGGCCTCATGTCCCTTTGGGATCATGAGGCCATTTATTTTTGATTTTTGCTCTGCTACTCCCCAATCGCAAACAACACCGCGGTCTCGTTATGGAATCTCGGGTCGCATTTCTCCAGATTACGCGCTTCCCCGCCCAGGGGCGCTTGCTCGCCGTAGGTATAAAATCCGAGGAGTGGTACGCTATGGCCGATGATATTCATCACCGCCTGGATCTCGTCGTTTGCTTTCTGCGCGAACAATTTCTCGCGCGCGATACAGTTGAACATGAGCACGAACTTCGGCTTTGTCTTGTCCATCTCAAACTCCTGCATCAGATGCCTGGCCGCGTCCTCCGCCGCCTCCACCGCTTTCTCTTTGGAGCCGATCATAAGGCGTACCTCGGCTCCCTCTGGTATTTCCGCGGCGCAGGTGATGGATCCCTTCTCATCCACCGTGATGGGGTCGCGGATGAGATATTCTTCCTGATATTCCGGGATTTTCAGGCCCAAAGGATAGGTGATGGCAAGGCGCGCCAGCGCCTCTTTGCGCAATTCCTCGGCGCGCTCCCCGAAGTAGTCCTCATAAATGGAGATCGCGGGCTTGCCGTCCAGCTCATGGAGCACCGCGCCCTGGGCGCGCGTCACTTTCATGGGCATCCCGATGGGCACCCATCCGTGCCGGACGCCAATGCCGATGGTACGCGCCCCCGCAATCCCCACGCCCGCGACCGCCCCGGATACGACGTCGCCGTCACGGTATTGATACGTTTTCTCAAAAATAAAATCGTCCCCAGCGGCCCCTCCCACCACCGGAAAGTGCGGCCCCAGGACATCCAAGACGCCCCGCACCGCATCAGCGCCGTTGCCGGTGAGGACGTCGGGCAGCATGATGAACGTGCGCAACGGCTTGTCAGCTTTCTCCTGCACCTCGCGCGCTACGGCCTGTCCCGCTTCCCGGGCGCCCGATTTTATATCCGCTCCCACGCCCGTATAAAACGACAGGGTGTCCGAACGAATCGCCATGACGCCGACCGACTTCTGGCTCGGACCTTCATTCGTAATCTCGCCCGCAGTGCTGCAGCCGATAAGGGGAGCCGCCCCGGCCGCGTCGCGGATGCCGCGAATAACCTCTTCTTGCTGGAGGGCCGGCGACGCGAATACAAAGAGGAAATTGGGAGTACCGCCCGCGCGATCCGCCGCGGTACGCGCCGCCGCATACCCCGCCTGGTACGCGTCAGCGCCTTTGGAGATTCCTACGCCTGC
>JBBTVQ010000014.1:0-9156 GCA_038063095.1 Patescibacteria group bacterium | reverse complement strand
TTGTGGATTGTCATATATGAAGATTTTCATTACGCACGAGATACCTAACCGTGGCATCAATCTCTTTCTGTTTGAAGTCCGACTTCAAACAGTGTTGGTGTGATGGGCGTATCGTATGAGCAAAACGAGTAAAAAAATCATTATCGCAAATTGGAAAATGAATCCGGAGCGCGTTTCTGACGCGGCGGCGCTTGCAAAAAAAATTGAGCGCGCGGCCGCGGCCTCAGCAGGCCGCGGCGTAGAAATCGTCGCAGCTCCGCCTTTTCCGTTTCTTGCGGCAGTGGGCCGGGTCCTGAAAAAAGCGCGCCTCGGGGCGCAGGATGTTTTTTGGGAGGGCGCCGGCGCCTACACCGGCGAAGTATCGCCTGCTCAGCTCAAAAATATGGGCGTCTCCTATGTGATTGTCGGCCATTCCGAGCGCCGGACGCATCTGAGCGAGACCGACGAGATGATTGCCAAGAAAATCAACGCGGCTTTGGAGGCCGGGCTTGCGGCGATTCTTTGCGTGGGCGAGCCGGAGCGCGCGGGCGCGGATATCCCGCCGATTGTAGGAGAGCAGTTGAGATCGGCGCTGGGCCGTATAAAAAAAGAATTACTCAAGAATCTCGTCGTGGCGTACGAGCCGGTCTGGGCGATTTCCACGACCCCCGGCCGCGCGGGCGCGGCAACGCCGGACAGCGCATTCCGCGCGCGCATCTTCATTGAGAAAGTGCTGGTGTCGCTCTTCGGTGCCCGTGCCCAAAAGGATGTGCGCGTCATCTACGGCGGATCCGTGACGCCGGACAATACGGCGGCCTTTCTCCGGGAGGGAAGGATGGACGGCGTCCTCGTCGGGGGTGCCTCTTTGCACGCCAAAGAATTCGGCGCTATCGTCCGTTCCGCCAGCGTATAACGCGCACTCAACAAACATTTCCGATCGGAAGTGTTTGTTGAGTTTGTATCAACTTTTTGTGTTCTTACTAAAACGCGCCCTACGATCGTAGGGCGCGTTTTAGTAACATTGATATACCTTGATAGGAGCGGTGAATCACCGATATCATTAGTCGTTTGAATGATACAGGCGCATATTTTCCCACCAAAGCGAGAGCGCCCGCGCCCACGGCAGGATAAAGAGAAAGTATTTCAACTGTACGATCTGTTTGATGCACCAGCCGGGCAGGCCTCCAATTCGCAGGGATGCGAGGTCCGCGAGCGCGTATTTCCTGCCGATGGCCAGCACAAACGGATACTTTTTTTGGGGTCGGAAGCGGCGGACGGGCTTGCCTCGGATGACGCGTGAGATATTGCGTGCGGCGTGGATTCCCTGGGATACGGCGATCTGGGCAGTTGCGGGAAGGGGTTTGCCGGTGCGCGGACGCGGAAAACCCGCATCATCGCCCGCCGCAAATATCCGTCCGTCCGCGCCCGCGGCGCGGAGTGCCGCATCCGTGACGAGCGTGCCGCGGGACGAGAGCGTGAGACCGAATGTCTTGCAGAGGGCGGGGCCTATGATGCCGCCGGTCCAGACGAGGATGTCGTAGCGCACCCGCTCTCCGGTGCGCAGCGTGATGTCGCCCTTGCTCACGGCGATAATCGGGCTGCCGGTTTTGAGGATGACACCGAGATGCGCCAGCCGGCGGCTCGCGCGCCGTACGCTGCGTGCGTCAAAGCCGGGCAGGATGGCCTCCGACGCCTCCACGAGTATCACGGTGGTCCGGCACGCGGGCGCTGTCGGATTTTTTTCTTTTTCCAGTACGCAAAGAAAGTTGATGAGCTCCGCGGCAAGTTCCACGCCGGTGGCCCCCGCACCCCCCACGAGGATCGTGAGCGACGGCCGCTCGCCTGCCGCGCGTTCTATGGCATTGCGGAGCCGCACGGCGTCGTCGGCGCTTTTGAGCGGGATGCTATAGCCGTGGAGCCCCGGGATGTCAAAATAATTGGTCTCCGATCCGAGGGCGACCACGAGGTACGCGTAGGACAGCGCTCCGCCGTTATCCAGTACCACGCGTCTGCCGCTGACATCCAGTCCGGCCATGGCGCCGTGGAGAAACCGGATGGGCCTGCCCCGGATGATCTCGGCTATGGGGATGCCGAGCGACGAGGCGAGATAGGCGTCTTTGGCAAATCCCCGCGGGACCGCCGCGGCTTCATAGAGGCCGGCGGTATAGAGGTGGCGCGGATGCCGGTCAATGAGTACGATGTCGTATCCGGAGCGCGCGATCGCAGGATCTTTGGCGAGCGTGAGTGCGGCGGCGACGCCGCCGAACCCAGCGCCCGCCACGATGATGCGCTTTTCTTCCATTTGAAGCGAGTTCTATAAAAAAACGCGGTATGAAAGCGGGACGGATGACAGTATAGCACATTTTGGGTATCATAGATATAGGGTTTTGTAATGGTCTCATGCTACTCCCCCTTTTAAAAGATGCGCCGTGGCGGCCGGGACTCCACGTGCTGGTGCGGGCGGATTTTGATGTGGCAATGGACGGTAGCGCGGTTGCGGATGCGTCGCGCATTGAGGCGGCGCTCCCCACGATTCGCTTTCTTCTGGCGCGTAAGGTCAAGGTTCGCTTGCTGGCACACCGGGGCAGGCCCGGCGGCATGAAACACGAGGAATTGAGTTTGGCTCCGGTTGCGCAGCTGCTGTCCCGGGTGTTGGGGTGCCCGGTGCCATTCGTGAGCGACCCGCTCCATGGTTCTCTTCCCGATGCCGATATCGTCCTTTTTGAAAATCTCCGCTTCTGGCCGGGAGAGGAGCACAACGATCCGGCGTTTGCGGAGGCGCTGGCCGCGCACGGCGAGGCATATGTCAATGAAGCGTTTGCCGCATGCCACCGCGCCCACGCGTCTCTCGTACCGTTGGCCCGGCTACTCCCCGCATACGCGGGATTGCACCTCGCAGAAGAGGTCGTGGCGCTCGAGCGGGTATTGGAGCGCCCACCGCGCCCGCTGGTCGCCGGGGTCGGCGGGGTAAAGATGGAGACCAAGCTTCCGTTGATCCGTCGCTTTCTCGGCGATGCGGACCGCGTCATCGTGGGGGGCGCCATTGCCAACACCCTTTTTGCCTTACAAGGAGGGAGCGTCGGCAGATCAATGGTAGATACGGCAGGTGCCGCGGATATCTCATTCCTCCGCGATGCTAAACTTTTCCTGCCCTTTGATGTTGTCGCGGTGGATCGCCTCGCACCGGGCGCTGCTGCTGCCGTGCGGGCGCGCGGAGAAGTGAAGGCGGACGAGTACATCGCGGACATCGGGCCGAAAAGCCGCGAGGTTTTTTCCGGACTTCTCCGGGGAGCAAAGACCGTGGTGTGGAATGGCCCCATGGGGTACGCCGAAGCGCCGGAGTTTGCCGAGGGCACGATCGCCGTAGCGCGGGCCATCCAGAAAACAGGCGCATTTACGATTGTCGGCGGGGGAGATACGGTTGCGGCTCTCCGACGCCACGACGTACTCGCCGGATTCAGTCACGTCTCCACCGGCGGGGGAGCGATGCTGGAGTTTCTCTCCGGCAAGAAACTTCCCGGCCTCGAGGTATTCCGGAAACAGTAAACGGGATCCTCCATCACTCAACTATGGAAGTCGGACTTCCATAGATTTGTTATTCCATGATTACGTCTTTGACAGCATCAAGATCAAGATGCCGTACCCACGCCTCAAAATCCTTCTTATAATTTATGGAAGTCCGACTTCCATAAATAGAATGGAGAAAATCGCGCTGGGTAAGAGAGGGAAAATTGCGCTTGCCAATAAAGTCCGCGTAGCTACTCCATCGATATGAGGCGAGAAACCGCAGCGCCTTCTTCGCATTCGTGATGTTCTGCTCCCGCCATTCCGGCATAATGAGATCGAGCGGATTCAGGTGAATGTAGTGCGGCAAGTAAAGCAGATGCGCATGTGCGGTTATCCGTATCGCCTTGAATTTTCCCTGAAAGAGAGCACCCGATCTGTCATACTTTTCATTAAAATAATTCGTGTAACCCGTTCCTATTTTACGCATGAATTCTGAAATGCCATGATTTTGGCGCTGACGAAGGAGGAAGTGATAGTGATTCGGCATCAAGCAAAAACATAATACCTCCACCAGCAGTTCACGCGGCTCGCGATGGGGGAGGAGGATTGCCGACGGCTTCGCGCCGAAATAATAATTCACGTTGGAGGCGGGATGCGTATCGTTGAATTCAAAAATATCGTGAACAAAACGCAGGTAATCCCGCGTCTGCATGAATGTCCTCCGTTTATCCACGCCGCGATTAAATACGTGGTAGACCTCTCCATTTATGAATGGGGGGCGTAGCATATCGTCAGTATAATACTATGGAAGTCCGACTTCCATAGATTTGTCCACAGGGATGAAGGTAAAGACAAAGAACGGAAGGGGGTTGCAGGATGGATAAAAATATGCTATATGTATTGTACGCCCTCCATCAGATGATCGCCCTGTGAGATAGGCGTAGCCGCCATTTCACGGGGAGGAAAGTCCGAACACCATCGTCTTGTCTCCGACAGGACGATAGCGATAGCGGCTAACAGCCGCCTCCCCCACCACTTTTGGACAATTGCATGATTGCCTCATAGGGGGAATGGAGATGATCCGCAGTGCGTATATAATCGGGTCCGCATACTTTTTGGTGCTACCGGCACCAGTCCAAAAGTGGTGGGGGACGGGACAGTGTCACAGAGACCATACCGCTCACGCAATTTCCAATTTTCAATTTCTAATTTCCAATAATTCGAGATTAGGAATTCGGAGTTGGGAATTGCGTAAGCAAGGGTGAAAAGAGGTGGGGTAAGAGCCCACATGATGCGCTGGCAACAACGCATTACGAAAAACTCCTATCCGGTGCAAGGGGTCCCCCACCACTTTGGGACTGACGCAAAGCGTCAGATGCGCGTAGTCCCAAAGTGGTGGGGGAGAACCGCTTGATCCCGCATGGCAACAGCGGGACCAGACAGATGATCATCCCCCCCACCACTTTTGCACGTATGCATTATGTCTACATCTTGAAGAGCCGAAAAGATCAACACTTGTATATCGGCTGCACGGGAGATCTCCGAAAGCGTTTTCAGGAGCACAATGCAGGTAAGAGTGTGTCCACTGCACGGCGTGCGTCCTTTGATCTCGTATATTACGAAGCGTATCGTGCGGAACGTGACGCACGAATTCGCGAGCGGCGATTGAAGCAATTCAAAAACGCGTACAGCGAATTGGCAAAACGTTTGCGATATAGCGTCTAAGTGCAAAAGTGGTGGGGGGACAGAATTCGGCTTATCGATGGAAGGCGCAATAATAAAATCCCCCGGCGTAATGCCGGGGGATTTTATTATTGTCTGAAAATGCTCCTATGCCATGGAAATGTCTATTCTTCTGCCGCCGCGCTTGTTCTTTGAGTTTTCAATCTTGCGCAGAAACAATTCGATCTGATCCATGCGGTAGACGCGGTAGTTATTCACGGGGTTGCGATACGAGGTGAGGATGCCTCGCTTATCCCAATTGCGCAAGGTGAGCGGGGTGACGCCCACGATTGCGGCGGCTTGCTTGATGGAGATATATCGGTGTTCCATAGTCGCAAAAAACTTCTTAAAAAACTTGTCAAGTATTTTTTGTGGTACCGGCAAGAGTTGGAGACCAGCCAGCGGCTAAAAGTCCAAGCGCATAACACCTATAAACCTTCATACGCATGTGAATCAATTTATAAAGGTTTAGAAATCTTCAGCAAGCATTTGCCACTCATCTCTTCTGTTCCCTCCAGTATCGGCGATTCGCGTCTTTCGCACAACATCGGTTATCCACAGCCGCATAAGCGAGAAATCAGTCCGCACGGCCGTATAATGAATATATAGCAAATATAGCAAAACTATTCATCCGATACGGTATTGGCTCGGCATATCGGATAACCGGAATGTCAGAAGAAGAAAAGAAAATTTACGTCTCTTTAGCTAACGCCGCGGAAGGAACCCCCTACTCGCAGGAGTATTTGGGTCTCTTGGTGCGCAAGGGAAAGCTGAACGCGCGAAAGTTCGGCCGCAATTGGTACACGACAAAGGCCGCGGTGGATGCGTATACGCTTCGCCAGCGCGAATTGCTGCTCAAGAAAGTTGGCGGTGTTAGCGGCGATCTTATCGCCGCTGCGCCACAGAGCATTCCATCCCATATGGTATCGGATAGCACCCGATATGCCCTTACTGATGAGAAATTGGAGGAAAGCGCTACTGCCACCGTGCAGTCCGCGACCGATGCCGTTCCGCTGCGGCCCGGGGTGCTGGGGAGATTTGCGAGTCGTCTCGGACGCGAGGCCGCGGTCATGGGCCTTATCCTTGCGCTTTCTGCCGCCGCGGGAGTGGCGGGTGTGCACGGCATACGCGAATGGCAGGCGGCGCGGGTGTCTGCGGTGAGACCGGCGGAAGAGGAAAACATTTCAACATTTCAAGATTTGACGACTGCAGTCGCGGAGACGGTAGAAAAATCGCGTGATGATCTTTCCGCGCTTGCGGCCGCGGCCGACGCGCCCCTCGGCGTACAGGATCGCGTCGTCTCATTTTTCGCGCCACTGCGCCGGAGCGTCTCGCGTATGGCTGATGCGGTGCGGGCGCTCTTCGGGGAACGCGCGACAAAAATCGTGGAGACGAACATTATTCCGCCGCGCGTTCCCGCATCTCCTCCGGCTCCGGAGTCCGTGGCATCTGCGGATGCATCTCTGCCGGAGGTAGCGCCACTGGCGCCGCGCCCCGGATCAGCCGTCATCACGCAGGTACGGGAAATCCAGGTACGGGAAATCATTGAGCGCAAAGAGACCCTGGTTCCCGCAGACCTTGCCGTGATAAAGCGGGACGTGCTTGCGAGCGTGGAGATTTTGAATCGCGCGATCCGCGACGAGGTCGGAAAATCAGTCGCGGATCTGCGCGCCTCGCTCTCGCGCGTATCTTCTACCGCCTCGTCTGCCTCATCCCAGGCCGCCTCCTCCATCCAGATGGTCACCGTATCCCAGGACATTGACCACCTCACCAAACTTACGGTCTCCAAAGGACTCACCATCTCCTCCGGCGATCTCACCCTGAGCAAAGGCACCTTCACGATTGACTCCGGCGGTATCATCGCGGACTCCCTGTCCGCCCGCACGAGCATAGGTACCGGCGATCTCTCCATTGGCGGGGGGGATCTCATCTTTGGCAACGTGGCCACCACCACCATTCCGCAGAACCTCGTCAATGCGTTTTCCATCTCCACTTCCACCACCGCGATTCCCTTCCTTACCTTTGACACCGCAAACTATCGCATCGGGGTGGGAACCACGAGTCCGGCTGCTACGCTTTCGCTCGCGGGGGATCTCTTGGCCTCCGGACGCCTCACGCTTGCGGGCGGGGATCTGCAGTTTTCCCGCGTAGGCACGACTACCATTCCCGCGGGCGCGGTCAATGCCTTCAGCATCGGCACCTCCACCACCGCGATTCCCTTCCTTACCTTTGACACCGCAAATTATCGCATCGGCATCGGCTCCACGTCTCCCGCCATGACCTTCTCGGTCAACGGCAACGTGCTCATATCCCAAGCCCTTACCATTGGCAACACGCTCACGACCCAGGGAGCGAGCGCCACGACCTCATTTCTTGGCAAAACGGAATTCTCTTTTGTCCCTACGCTCGCGCATTCTTTCTCTCCCTGGAGCATCGGCGCCTCCGGCTCCAATGTCTTGAACGCCCCGGTCGTCATCAATCCCGCGTCCGCGGCCGCGGACACCAATCTTTTCGGCATTGCCCTCAACGGCAGCCCGCGGCTCCTCGTGGACGCCGAAGGAGATATCTTTGCCAATTCCATCACGACCGTCGGCGGCTCGGTGCTCGCAACCACCACGGCGTCCAATTTCACCATTGAGAACTCGCTTATAGCAGGAGACGCAGTTGGGGACGTCGTTACCATCAACGCGGGATCCATCCGCTATGAAAACTTCGCGACCTCCAGCATACGCAACAACAGCGTGAATGCCTGGGGCATCGTGGCGTCCACCACGGACACGTCCATCTTTTCCGTTGACACGAGCGTGTCAGGCGGCAGGATCGGCATCGGCACCACGAGTCCGTGGGGCTTGTTCTCCATTGAGCAAACGCAAATAGAGCCGATATTCGTGGTATCGGACAAAGGCACCTCTACCCCTCATTTCTGGATTGACGGCACGGGCAATGTGGGCATATCCACCACAAGCCCCACTTCACTTTTCTCTATCGGAGCCCCCAATGCAAGCCCCGGGGGTCTTTATTACAATGGCGCACTCGGCATCGCCACCTCATCTCCAGGAGCCGCCCTCGCAGTCGCAACCACCACTACTGGCACTCAAACCGTTCTCCTCGTCTCCAACCTCGGTTCGGGATACACGATGTGGGCAGAGGATGAAGCAAATGATACCACCCCGTTTGTGATACAAGCGGATGGGAATGTGGGGGTGGGGACGGCAGCGCCATCGCAGTTGTTGCATATTGCCGGCTCCACCTCAAGGGGTTTGTATAATTCCGGACATGCGGCATTTGGCGCATCCGGCGCCATCAGTGCGGCACAGGTGATAAATGTGCAAGAGACATTTTCAAATACAAGCGGGGATCGGGCGGGAGTGTACTCCGATATCACCTTTGACACGGCGGGAAGCCAAGGCGCGATTGGCGTATGGGGCGAAGTGCGAGCAACCGCCGGGTCAGGTACCTACACGAATGCCCTTGCCGGCGTCTATGGTGAAGGGCTCGCAGACGGCGCGTCCACAGTCAACAGTTTGATGGGAGTGCTTACCCTCGCTAATGCCCGCGCCGGCGGCCCGGTTACGAATGCGTATGGGATATATAATCAAGTGTGGAAGGGAACGGGCACCCTCACCAACGCGTACGGCATGTATTATGCCCAGGTACCGAATGCCAACCCGGACACCGGGGCAACCTCCGGTACGGTCACGAACCAATACGGTGTCGGAATCGCAGACCTCACCAGAGGCACCAGCCGAAATATCGGCGTACTCCTTGATGACAGCACGGTAGGGGCAAGTCCGTCCGGCAATTTCGGGATTTTACAAGAAAATACGTACGTAAATTCATTTGCCGGCAACGTCGGCATCGGGACCGTAAGTCCCATTCAGGCATTGCATATTGTGGGGCAGTGCGTGACTGGAGATACGCGTCTCCGAAGGAGACGAAGGAAATCCA
>JBBTVQ010000013.1:0-11034 GCA_038063095.1 Patescibacteria group bacterium | reverse complement strand
CCATCCATTTTCCATACTGCAAACACTCTGTTCGATCGAACAGAGTGTTTGCAGTGAACTCCCGCGGATTCTCTGAAAAGAAAAAGGCCCATTGAAGTCAGGTTCAATAGGCCGTCGGGCATCTTTACTCCTTTACTCCTTGACCACAAAGTACTTTTTGGATCCCGGCCAATGGTTGATAGGGTAGGAGCGGATGGCGTATCGCGTATTCACAAAATACTCATCTATCGCTCTTGTTGCTCCCGGCCACTTCTCAATCCGTCCATAGTCGTATTCGGGAAGCGGCGGGAATTCTTTATATTCGTCAAAAAGAACCACCCCGCCTTTCGTCACTCTCGGGAAGAGGTAGGTCAGTACATCGCGATACCCCACATAAAGATCGCAATCAACATGGAGGAACGCGATGGGGCGATCCGGAAGTGTGGGGAGCGTATCTTTGAAAAATCCCGGGACGATCTTGATCTCAAGCGATGGGAAATCACGGATGATACCGGAACGCTCCAACCGTTCTCTCACTTCCTCCTCGCTCACGCGCCATTCCCCTTTCTGCGGATGACGGGGCGATGCATCGTATTCCACGGGCTCCGGCCATCCTTCAAACGAATCAAAGCCCCAAAGTTTCCTTTCAGAACCAGCCAACCTGCTCGCCGTTATCGCCATCGCCGGAGGATAAGGATACTCTTCGCTCCCGGCAAGATATGCGAGCATGGAGAATGTATTCCCCTCGCCGAGTCCGCATTCAACGACATCACCAGGTATATACAGTATCCGCTCATACATCCCCGTCAGATAGCGGAATTGCCGCATCCATCCCACCGACACCACCCCCTGCACTTGCCACTGCGTCGGAACCTTTACATCGGCCATCAATCATCTCCTGTGCGATAATGGCTATACGTCAAAGAACCTTCCGAACCGTGTATCTCTCATATCAAAACCCCGCGGGGCCGTCAAGACGGACGGCCGCGCGTCCTGTCAAACATCAACTCTAATCTGCTCCAGCAGATTAGAGTTGATGTTTGTATCTTCTGAATTATTTTCTGAAGTGATACACGCCGATGGCGCCCGTGTGGGGCGCATCCCTTTCCAATGGGATGATGTGTGTCGTTATCCAGCGGATAAAGGCGTTGATTTCCTTTTGCGTCGTCGGGAGTTTGGAGTCGCGCGCGACATTGGGGAGGCGGCGCGCGAAATCGCGGACGAGCTTCTCGCCGTGCGACCACTCCTGATCCACGGTGCGCCATTGCAATTTCATGCCGAGTTTCTTTGCCCAGCCGATAAACTCAACGGGCGTGAAATGATGCAGATCCGCCAGGGTGATGCGCGCCTTGAAAAGAAAGAAAAGCGTCAGCAAGACATACCCGCGCGGATTGGACCAGTTGGGGCTGGTCACGATGAGGGAGCCGCCGGGGTTGAGCAACGCCTTGAGTTTCTTGAGGAGTGGGAGCGGATGATCCATGTGCTCCAATGTCCCCATGGTGAAAATCACGTCAAATTTCTCCCGCACGTCCCGCACGTCCTTTTTTTCAAAAAAGAGGTTTCTGTGCCGATACGTCTCGCGCGCGACCGCGATGGCTTGCGCCGAGTAGTCAAGCCCTACGACGCGCCGGGCGCCCCGGCGCGCGATGTGATAGACGGTCTCGCCAGTGCCGCACCCCACATCCAACACCGTCTTTCCTCTCCAGGTACGTTCTTCCAGCACCGCCGCGCGGTCCGCCGCGAGTTTCCGGCCGGCCAGGCGCAGCTTCGTATAGTGCCCGCGCTCTCCCTTTTTGTACACGGAATCGTAAAACGGCTTGAGGTATTTGTTTTTCATAACTGGTGATCGCGTCGCGGCGACCGGGCAAAGGAGAGATGCCGCATGAGCGCCGCGGCGTGCGCTCGGTCTCGGTCGTCAAAGGCGAACAGCGAACGAAAGCGGAATCGCCCGATCACCCCCTGACGCACCAGATACCGGTATCGTACCCCGACATTCGCAATGCTCGCAAGCGCCTCGGCGATTGCCAGCCCCATGACGCCAGCCGCAGGCAGGAAGATCAGCATAAGTGCCGAGGCAATGGCGGTCTGCAGCGCCGATTGGAAAAAGAGAAATTTCTGCCGGCGGAACGCGACCAAGAGAAACGTCATCGGCTTCATAAAAGCGAAGAACGGGACGGAGACGAGCAAGATCCAAAACAGCGGGACCGACGGATAAAACTTTGGGAAGAAGATCCCTATGGCAACGGGTACCGCAACCGCGGCTCCGGCACAGAGCCCCACGGCGAGCCACACGTAATATTTGCTGCCGTAGCGATAGAAGCGGTCAAGCGCTCCCGCGTCCCGGATGCGCCGCGGTACGAGCGAGCCGGGCGTCCGGATCGGAAGCAAATCCTTGATCGCGGAAAGAAACGTATTGGCCACGCCGAAAACGCCGACTGCCTCGGTGCCGACAAAGAGACGAATCAGCCACGGCCGCGCTTTGCCGGTCAGATCGGCGAGGAACGCCTGCGGCACCGCCCACTTGCCGTAGGCCCGCACCGCCGGCAAAAACATTGGTTCGCGCGCCGCAGGCACCCAGCGCCAGGGAGCCGTACGGCGGAGTGCCGCGGGCAGCATCACGAGAAACGCGCCGGTGGCACCCCCCAATTGCGCCCAAAACACCGTTGAAATATCCAGACGGGAAAAGAAAAAGAACCCCGCGAGGATACCGAATTGCAGAAGCTTTTGTATCGTCGCGCGCGGCGCCAAAACCCGGAACGCAAGCCGAAGTTTGAGGAGCAAAGTCGCCAACCCGATGAGCGCCTCCGCGATGAAAAGAAACGCCATGATCCGCAGTGCCGCCGCGGCCTCGCCGCCGTAACCGAGAAACGCCGCAACCCACGGAGCCGCGAAAAAAAACGCCGCTGCCGGAAGTACTGCCATCCCCATGCGAAATGCCGCATACTCGCAGAACAGGCGCTTTGCCTTTGCCTCCTCTCCCGCGCCCGCGAGGCGCGCCAGATCATTGCCGATCACCTCGCTGAAGACGTCATGGAAAAAATCCGAAGCAATGCCGTAGAGTGACAGCAGGATGTGATAGACGCCCAGTTGCCAGAGCGAGAAGGCACGGAGGATGAGAAAAGCATCCAATGCTCCGCTCGCCTTTTTGGCAAAACTCCAGAAACCCAGCGCCAACTCCCCTTCCACAAAAGAACGGGTGAGGGATTTGGGCTGGAGCGCCTCGGTCATATCCTCAAAACGAATCAGGAGCGCGGGAAGTTTTCCGCCAGTTATCGGATGCGGTAGATCCGCACGTCTTCATTGGCAAATACCGCGGGCTCACCGGCAAACGCGTCTCCCGCTTTTTTGGAGAGCAGCCGCTCCCACGGACCCACATAGACATACGTATGACGCGGGAAGTCCTCCGGGCGCGGCTGGTACGCCGCGTAGTACTCACGCACCCGATCCAGTACCTCCGGCGGCACGGGCCCCGCCGACTGCCGGGTAATCGCGTCAAACGCGCCGGCGGGACTGAACAGCGCGGCGTACAGAAGATCATGCGGATAAAATTCAAAGATGAGTTCATAACGATCCCTGAAACGATCGCGGTCTGCGGCGCACGGCGCCGGACACAGATACTCCCTCGGCACCGCAAACGGCGGTCCGGCAAGGCGGAAAAGCATCTCGTCCGCGGAGGCGCCCAGAATTTTATTTGCCTCCGCAAATCTCCGTTCCATTGTCTCGGTGGGCGCTATGCTGTTGAGCGACATCGGCATCCAGGGATCCGCGTGCGTAAAGATGGAAATCTGATCGCCGCTCACCAATGAATTTGAAATAACGGCGCTGCCCGGAGGCGTGGCGGCGTTGATCCACTCCCACGACGCGGCAATGGACCGGGGCACCGAGTACGAGCGCGCTGTCTCCTCCGGCGGATGGACAAACGCCGCGGCATTGAGGGCTTTTTTCCAGTACATGGAGAGGATTAGCATAACGAGTACCATCATTACCGCACGCCTCGCGCGCGGGCCGGGGCTCATGCGTTCGTACGCGGCTTTGACAAGAACCGCAGACAAAAGGAAAAGAAGCGGAGCAAATGTCTTCCACCAATGAAACGGCTCCATATTGAAGCCAACCAAAATCTGTATGTTCCAGAGCAACGCCATGCCCGCGAGCGCGCCGTACATACATCTCTTCAGCGCCGCGCCGTCCTGAGTTGTTTTTCGTAAAAGCAAAAAAGCCGCGGCCGCGGCAAGCGCATAAAAAATATAATCGGGATAGACGGACAGACGAAGACCTCGTCCGGTTTCAACGCCTTTGCGCGCGATGTAGTCCATACCGCCGGGCAGGGAACGAAACTGGAAGAAATTGATGATCTGCGGAAAAAAGAGCAAGGTAAAAACGCCGTAAAAAACCAACCACGGCTTCAATGCTTTGTATGATCCGCTGCGGTACGCGCGCCATCCGTCAGAAAGTGCCAACACTCCCGCGATCGCAAAAATCGCCACCCAGTAATAGAGGTATACGTAAGAAAGTATCGCAAGCGTACCGCCCAATGCCGCGGCGCGCCGCGCCGTCGGTTGCGCGCAAAAACGGAATAGCAGGAGAAACGAGATGAGGTACAACGGCATGGTGAGCAGCGGATCGTCTATACGGACCAGCGGAAGCTCTCCCACCGGCACGCGCAAGCGCGGCAGCAGATTGGCGATAACATCCAGCGCCACGCCTTTGGTATAAAATACCGCAGGGATGCGGAGTGCGGCGTGCGTAAAAAGTGCCATGGTCGCGGTCGCCGCGGCCCAGAGCCGAGAACGAAGGAATGCCATCGCCACGGCATAAAAGCACAGGAAGTTCACCGCGCCAAAGACCAAGATGAGGCCGATGACCGCGGATGATACGTCTCCCCGTGCCAACGCAATGAATCCGGCGGCGACTACCTGCGGCAGGGGCGGAAATACGAACCACGCGCGATTCTTATATTCCGCGACGTGCATCTCTATCGGAAAATTGCCTTCGTATATCTCCCGCGCGCGCGGGAAATAATACATCGCGTCATCGCTCAAATGATTGAGATTGGGGAGCGTGAAGAATCTGCCGTCTGCTTCGGCGGCTCTTCTGATGAGCACGGGCGGCGCGGCGTAGAGCAGCCCGACTGCAAGGGCCAGCGCCAAAACCCACACCGGAAAAATATCAAAAACTTTAGGGAGCGTTTTCATCAAAAAGAATTATAGCGAGCCGCAAGCGGTGGCGCAATCGCGACTTTTGTGCTATATTCATATTTATGAATATCAAGCCCCGCCTTATCTCCGTCGTGGTTCCGGTCTACAACGAAGCCGAAACGTTGTCGGAACTCCACGAGCGCCTCTTGGTCGTGCTGGAAACAACGGGCGTGCCTTTTGAATTGATTTTTGTCAATGACGGATCGCGGGACGGCAGTACCACGGCGCTCCGCGCGCTCTCGCCCGCGCGGGTGTTGAACCTCAAAAGAAACTACGGGCAAACCGTGGCGCTTGCCGCGGGCATCCGGGCCGCCCGCGGAGAGGTGATCGTCACGCTCGATGCGGATCTGGAAAACCATCCCGAAGATATTCCATTGCTGCTGGCAAAATTGGACGAGGGATATGATGTCGTGACCGGCTGGCGGGAGCGGCGCTGGCGCGGATCGCCCGCGCGAAGGATTTTCTCTCGCGCCGCCAACGCCCTGCTCTCGCGTCTTGCCGGCATGCGGCTCCATGACGCGGGCTGCACCCTGCGCGCCTACCGTGCTGATGTATTGCATACTGTTTCTTTTTCCGGCGACATGCACCGGCTCCTCCTGGCGTACCTCGTCATGCGCGGAGCCGCGATCGCCCAGATACGCGTGCAGTTCACGCCCCGGCGCCACGGAAAGTCGCACTACGGCGTCTCACGCGTATTCGGCACGGTCATGGACATGATCGCCTTCACGTTTTTTGAGCGCTACCACAACAAGCCCCTCCATTTCTTCGGCGCCGCCGGGGCGGGTATGATGGCGTTGAGCGTTCTCACGTTCGCAATCATGGTGGTACTGCGGCTCTCCGGCGGACCGACGTTTATAGAAACACCCTTACCGGTTCTTGCCGTATTTTTTGCGCTCGTCGCATTTCAGGCCGTGCTGATCGGGCTCGTCGCCGAGTTCCTCTACCGTTTTTCCCGCAAGGAATTGCCGACTTCCTCGGAGCACTATATCAAAAACGAGGAGGAACGGATCTAGAGCATGTCGCCATTTTTCATTTTTCATTTTTCAGTTTTTCATTATTGCATGTGCGGCATCACGGGATTCATCGGCAAAGGCGGCGCGGATGATCTGCGCCGGATGAACAATACGCTCATCCGGAGAGGTCCGGACGCGGAGGGATATTTTTCAGATGATGCCGCGCGAGCGCACATCGCGGTACGGCGCCTGGCCATCATTGACGTCGCCGGCGGTGCCCAGCCCATTGCCAATGAGGACGGTACGGTGGTGGTGCTCAACGGAGAAATCTACAATTACCGCGACCTGCGGCGGCGGATGGCCGCGCGACACGTATTCAAAACGGCAAGCGATACTGAAGTCATAGCGCATCTCTATGAAGAAAAGGGCGACTCGCTTGCGGAAGAACTGGAAGGGATGTTCGCATTTGCTCTTTGGGACCGGAGAGCCGGAAAAATCATAATCGCCCGCGACCGCTTTGGCGAGAAACCGCTATACTACGCTGTCTGGAACGGAACGTTCGTCTTCGGCTCCGAGATAAAAGCGCTCCTGGCGCACCCGGATGCGCGCCGCGAGCTTGATCGCGAATCACTCTTGCAGTATCTGCAATACGAATGCGTACCGGCGCCGCGCACGATTTTCTCCGGCATCAACAAATTACCAGCGGGACATATCCTTACTTTTCAGAACGGAGAGATAAAACTACGCCGATACTGGGATATTGAATCCGCCGCAAAAAATGTCGTACCGCCGACAGACGCAAGAGAAGCCGCGGAACGGCTTGATCAGCTTCTGTCTCGCGCGGTTCAAAAAATGCTGATGTCGGATGTGCCGCTGGGGGTATTTTTGTCCGGAGGGATTGATTCATCCACTGTCGCCTACTATGCCCAAAAGCATACGGTCAATAAAATCAAGACCTTTTCCATTGGATTTCAGGAGTCCTCTTTTGATGAATCGTCCTATGCCGGACGGGTTGCGGTACTGCTCGACACGGACCACACTGCGGCTCTTTTTTCCGAGTGCCACTTGCGGGATTTACTCCCTTCGCTCTACGAATATCTTGACGAGCCGCTGGCAGACCCTTCGCTTCTGCCAACCGCGCTTCTATCCCGCATCACTCGGCGGAGAGTCACCGTGGCTCTCGGTGGAGATGGCGCGGATGAATTGTTTTTTGGATACCCCACATTTCAAGCCGAGAAGATTTTTGCGCTCTACCGGCGCATACCGCGCGTATTGCGCGAGCGACTCATCCGGCCGCTCATAGACCGACTGCCCGCGTCATCTCGGTATCTGGCACCCGACTACCGGCTGAAACGATTTTTGCGGGGCGCGGACGAATCCCCCGAGGCGCGTCACGCGGCATGGATCGGCGCATTCACCCCGCAGGATCTCGCCTCGCTCCTCATATGGAAACCCGCTTGGAAACCGGGTTTCCATATGGAGACCCGGTTTCCAAGCGGACAGACCCGGGATACTCTTTCGCGCGCCGGCCAATTCTATCTCTCGCATTATCTTGAAGGCGACATCCTCGCCAAAGTTGACCGCGCGAGCATGTTTTACGGATTAGAGACGCGCGCGCCCTTTCTGGACCCCGCGCTTGCGGCATTTGTCTATTCTCTGCCCTCCGCATACAAACTCCGCGGGTTGCAGACAAAATATCTTCTGAAAAAATTGATGCGTCCGCGCCTCGGTCGCGACATCACAGATCGCGCAAAGCACGGATTCCAGCCGCCCATTGCGCGGTGGCTCCGTCAAGAACTTTCCGGTCTTCTCCGCGAGCATCTCAATCCCGATACCCTGCGTCGCGACGGCCTGTTCAATCCCGCGTACGTGGCGCAACTCATAGACCGACACCAGAACGGCAAAGCCGACCTCCGCAAAGAATTATGGACGCTGTTGGTATTCCAGATCTGGCGGTCCCGCTGGTATACATAAAAGCCGCCATGCGAGTACAATAGAGGACTATAGAGGTTAAACCTCTATAGTGATTATTCAAAGATATGGCTCTCGATTCCTTTTTAAAAAAGATGATGCGTCACAAAGTTGCCATTGCGTTGAGCATCGCCGTCGGTCTCCTCTACGGCGCACATCATATTGTGCTCTCGCGCCATTTTGCCGCGCAAAATCAGAGCTACCATCCCCTTGTGGTCAACGAAGACGAGGCGCTGTTTACCGGACCCAAAGCGCACGCCGCGGAAATGGGCGAGATCATCGTGGGCGATTTTAATACGTACGAGTACAAGGACACCCGAATCTATGTGTTGCCCTTTTTGAGCCCGCTCATCATGGGCAATCTGGCGCGCCTCACCGGCTCCATTGAACGCGCGTTTATTGTAGGCGACTTTCTGTTCCCGCCGATCATTTTTCTGCTTTTCTATATTCTGCTCTCGCTACTTCTCAACTTGGAAACCGTGTCTCCATATGGAGACACGGTTTCCAAGCGATTGATCGCCCTTTTCGGGGCAACGCTCTTTATCTTCATCCCCCAATTCTTGCTTGCCATGCCGCCTGTATTGCCGTATCTGCAAGCCACAATGCTCACGCTCGCCGCAAAAGGATCATCGCTCTACTTCTCGCGCGTGGAAGACCCCCAGCTTACGATGCCGCTCTATCTTGCGGCGCTCGTCCTCTTCCTGTTGATTTTCCAAGGCAGAAAAGAGAAATGGATAGTGCCGCTCGCGGGCATTTTTTACGGACTCCTCTTCTATTCCTATTTTTATTACTGGATGTATCTGTCCATGGCATTGACGCTGGGACTCGTACTGCTCTGGCGTCCCATGCCGGAGGTTCGCACGCGGCTGGGAATCGCAATGGCGCTGGGACTTCTCATCTCTATTCCTCATTGGATCAACGCCTCGCTCGTCGCCGCCCTGCCCCAGTATCCGGATCTCTTTGACCGGCTGCGGCCGGAAATCGGACGCGCATTCAACTTCCAGACGCTGCCGGTCGCGGCATACTTCCTCCACGCGTCTCTTGCCGCGGCGGCGTGGTTTTTCCTGCGGGGAAAAGATCGCGGGAGCGCCTTATTTCTTATATCCTTTCTCCTCCCGATTTACGCGGCGTACAATATGCAACTCATCACCGGATTCAACGTGCATCCGGATCACTGGTTCAAAGCAGTACTGCCCATCGTCAATGCCGCATGGCTCGTCGTTGCCTACCACGCATTCCGGCAATACGGCGCTCGGCTCACGCCGCGGACGCTCGTGATCCCGTGGGCATTGCTCGCCGCCATTCTCTTTTTCAAGATTACCCGCACTGAAGTAGCACTCGTGCGCCACGCGTCTGTGGCGCTGCTTGCCCTTGCGTCTCTTGCTTTGTTCTGGGTCTCTGGGGCAAAACGATACCCGTGGATGCGCGCCAGACCCGTCTTGGCATCTGCCGGCGCTTGCGCCATTGCACTACTTTTCGTAAAAGGTATCGCGCTGCAGCGGACGTTCATCGCGCAAAACGCCGCCAAGACCATTCCCGCGCAAGAATTCGCGAGTTATCAATGGCTCACCGAACACACGCCCGCATACTCGGTCGTCGCGACTCCGTCGTTTACGACCAGCGCCCGGCTCCAGATCTACACAAAAAACCGCCTCTTCCTTCCCAACGGATACAACACCCTTGCCGGAGATGACGAGTTATGGACGCGGCTGCGGCTCACCCATGCGTTGTACGGCACCGCGACCGACACGTTCTACTCCATTCTAAACGGCGTAACCGACCTCGGCGGCGGAGGCGAGGATGCGGCGCCAATAGACAACCGCTTCTTCGCCTTCAAGCCCTCTCTGGATCGCCTCGCGGTCTATTATCTCTTCCACATGAAATATCTGGACTCCGCTCCCGGCAGCACGTTCCGGAGCACTTCGCCGGTGGTACTCCACGCGGCGATCGTGGCGAGAGAACTGGATCGGTATGAAAAACGAGACGCACCGGCGGCAATCCCCCCGCCGTACCGCCTGGACTATCTCTACTACGGCCCGCGCGAGCGGCTGCTCGTGCCCGATCCATCCCCTCTTTCCCCGTTCAGGAAAATCTACGATGATGGAGGAATCAGCGTTTACGCATATCCCCATGCCGCACGCCCCTGAAGAAAAAATACGCGCGGCGCTCAAGCCCTCCGTATGCGCGGAAAGAGGCGGCGTCTTTTTCTGCTGCGAGCCGGGCCGTGGCGAATCGGATCCCTTGAAAAAATTTCTGCGCCGCTGGCCGCGGCTCTACGAGTTTCTCCTCTGCATCACGACGACTATATTTTTTTACGGCGTGAGCGCGGAGCAGGCGCTTCGCCGCGCGTTCCCGGATGCGGAGGATCGCCGCAGGAAAACGATCCTCAACCTTGGCTCCGGCACGAGCGGCTTTGACGACTGCGTCATCAATGCAGACATAGCGCCGTTCCCGGGCGTTGCCGTGGTGGCGGACGCCGCGGATCTCCCGTTTCGCGACAACTCCATAGACATGATCCTCTCCGAATCCATGCTGGAGCATATACCCCGTCCCGAGACCGCGATTGGCGAGATGCGCCGCGTACTCAAGCGAGACGGATACCTGTATATTGAAATGCCGTTCATGTTCCCGTTCCATTCCTCGCCCAACGACTACACGCGCTTTACTCTTGCGGGACTCCGCGAGCGATTACCCGATTTTGCCGAGCTCTCATCCGGCGCGCGCGCGGGTCCTATCACCGCGCTGGCGGTGCAGGAGGCATATATTCTGGCGCTTCTTTGCTCATTCGGCTGGCGCCGGCTCTACCAGCCGCTCACGCACCTCTTTTTTGTACTGCTTTTCCCACTCAAACTCCTTGACCAGATATTCCGCCTCTTCCCTTCTTTGAACCACGAGGCCGCAAACCACATCTACTTCTTCGCGCGCAAGACCTGACA
>JBBTVQ010000012.1:0-1494 GCA_038063095.1 Patescibacteria group bacterium | reverse complement strand
TTGATCAGCACAAATCGAAAGTAATTTAAACTTAGAGGGAACTCAAAATTTTATCCCCCATTATCGGTTCATTTATGATTGCGTGGGGATTCCTTGTGGTGGGGGATTTTTTCCCGGGGACTGGACCGGGGCGATCGGTAGCGGAGATTCTTGAGTTGCCTGTGTGGTATGGTATCAAATGGAGGCTGATTGTGGTCGGGATTCTCTTCCTGATTGGTACGGCGATGTTTAGATTGGTGATGGGGTTGATTGAGCGCGATTTTCGTCAAGAGACGGCTGAATTAATGCGCCGTCACGACCATTAGAGGTTTTTTGCTTCATATGTTCTGTTCGTGAGGAGCCCCCGCGGCTCCTCTTTACTTTTACCGATGAACGAGCGTATCATAGAGGCATGAAAAAGTACGCGAGTCCGATTATTGACGTCAAAAAATACGGCGGCAAGCAGGTGGCGATTGTGAAGGGAAAAATTGTGGCATCCGGCAATACGGCTGGGGAAGTGCTGAATGCGGTAAGACAAAAGTCCCCCGGCGCCACTTGGCGGGATGTGCTGCTGGTAACCGTGCCGCGGGGGCTGACCGTGGTCTACCGCCTATGACGAGCAGATTCGTATTTCCCTACGGGATTCGTTTTCAAGAGGACGGAAAGATTGACGTATTCCCCGCGGTGGAAATCTCGGTGATCGGTCGGGGCGGACGCGGCATTCGCGCGACATTCCACATTGATTCTGGCGCGACAACGAGCGTGCTTCCATTGAGTGATGTAGATACGCTCGGCGTATCGGTACGGAGAGGGAAACGAGTGCTCGTACGGGGAATAGGCGGCGATGCTTACAGTGGATATACAGGCATAGTGGCTGCGGAGTTGGGCGGAATAAAACTTCGGTTGCCGGTTATTTTTATTGAAGATATCGTGGTGCCGCGGATATTGGGACGCGAGGGTATATTTCCGCGCTTCGGCATCGTGTTCGACGAATCCAGGCGTCGTACCGCATTCTTGGATTCGCGCAAAGAGCGGCAAACTCTTGATGCGTTATTTTGACTTAGGGAGAATGAGGGGCCGTTAGTCCAAAGATGGGTTGATTGAAAGAAGGGTCTTTTTGCGATGCTGCAATTAACTGATTAATACACGAGGAGCCCCCGCGGCTCCTCTTTACTTTTTTCTTTCCACCGCCTATCATTTCAGTTATGAATGTAATCACTATTCTCCAAAAATTAACCAAGAAGGGCGAGCTCGTGGTTTTGCCGCGTACAGAATATGAAGCATTGGTACGGCATCAACCGAGGGTTGTCCCTACGGCGCGACTCACTGCCGCGGATAAGCGCGCCATCGCCAGAAGTAGAAAGGAGTTGGCCCGCGGCGAGTATGTAACCATAGACCAACTCGTGCATGAACTGGCGTGATTGAAGTAAATAAGGTAGACCGCCGCACCAGCAACACTTATTGACTTTTGGTATGCAGGGCTCCCCCGTTTTTTATCTGCCGAAAGGCAGAGAA
>JBBTVQ010000011.1:0-9926 GCA_038063095.1 Patescibacteria group bacterium | reverse complement strand
AAGTGACGCTGCCTACGGGTACGGAGATGGTGATGCCGGGCGACACGGTCACCTTCATCGTCAAACTGATTCAGCCGGTGGCGTTGGAAGAGAAACAGCGGTTTGCGATCCGCGAGGGCGGAAAAACCGTGGGCGCCGGGGTGGTGACGAAGATTTCCAAATGATGCATGACGCATAATGCAAAACGCATAACCCGTATCCCGTAACCCATAGCGCATAGCGCAAAAAAAGGAGTCGTGCGCTACGGGATACGGGTTATGCGTTTTGCGTATTATGTTCTTTCACCTCTATGGCTACCAAGACCGCCGCCAAAACCGCCGCGAAAAAGACAGAAGAAGTCGTGCGCCAGAAGCTCCGGATCCGCGTGCGGGCGTACGATTCCAAGATCATAGACAGCTCGGTGCGCCAGATCGTGGACACGGCGGTCCGGAACGGCGCCGAGGTAGTGGGGCCGGTGCCCTTGCCCACCGAGATTCGCAAGTATACGGTCAACCGCTCGTCTTTTGTGCACAAAAACGCGCGGGAGCAGTATGAGATGCGGGTGCACAAGCGCCTTATTGACATCGTGGATCCAACGCCAAAACTCATTGACGCGCTGACCAATCTCTCCCTGCCCGCCGGCGTGGATATTGAGATCAAGATGATGTGATGATGTGATTTTTTAGGGATCGTTCAAACCTGTCTCGCGCGGGTGCGCGGGACAGCATTGAGTGATTCATTTCACTTTCATCCCCCACCTAAAATCCACCATCGTGGCACATTCCCTCTCCACACTGTCTATGTGCCCCAGGAACAGTCGGAGTTGCCCAGCGGCACACGATATGATAGAAAGAATGGTGGATTTTAGGTGGGGGACAAGATCGGTTGTCTATGATACGTACACGCCTTTCATAAAAAAGGTGATTTCCCTCGTACGCAGGATGCGCCGCGGGGAGGCGCTTTTTTGTTGTCAGAGCGCGCAGGAAAAGGACGCGTATGAATATGAAGATGATGCTCGGAGAAAAAATAGGCATGAGCCAGTTGTTTGACGGAGAGGGCCGGGTGGTGCCGGTGACTCTGGTGCGCGTAGAGCCAAATACCGTGCTTGCGGTTCGTACGAAAGAAAAAGACGGCTATGAGGCGGTACAAATGGGAGGAGGCGCGCGCAAGCCCAAACGGATTGCCAAGCCCCAGCGCGGGCACTTCAAGGAACTGGGCAATTTCCGCTATGTGCGGGAGTTTCGACTCCAGCCATCAGCCATCAGCCATCAGCCATCAGCTCGTGGAGACAAAATAGATGTTTCTGCTTTTCAAGAAGGGGATATAGTCAAGGTGAGCGGCATATCCAAAGCCAAAGGATTTCAGGGCGTGGTAAAGCGGCATGGATTTCACGGAGCGCCCAAAACCCACGGTACCAAGCATGCCCACCGCGAGCCCGGCTCCATCGGAGGCGGCGGCGGACGGGCAGGCGGTCGGGTGGCAAAGGGCATGCGGATGGCGGGACGGATGGGAGGAGAAAGAGTGACGGTGCTGAATTTGAAAGTTGCGAAGGTGGACGTCGAGCACGGCATTCTCGCGATCCGCGGAGCAGTACCGGGGAGGCGAGGAACGTTGCTTGAAATCAGGGGATAAGGTTATTGAATACAGGGATTGGATCCCTGTAAATCCCTCTGTGATCCACGCAAAAAGCCCCGAGCGAGTCAGGACTTTTTGCGTGGATCCGGCGGGACTTGCACCCGCTTCATCAGGTACCAACACTGATATGCTACTCCATGCACCACGGACCCGGATCCACACAGGTATTATAAAACAGAAAAGACCCCTTTGAAAGAGATCTTTTCTGCTGGTACCTGATTTTGACCCGTGATTAGGAGGCCATATCAGCGTTAAGTCCATTATATTTGAATCAGGGGTTTTGTCAAGCGCAGTTATCCCCAAAAAGAAAAGCGGCCCGGAGCGCAGGTGCGCGGAGCCGCGGATGAGAGAGAGGGGGGCGAATCCATAACTGACGAACTCTCGCAGTTTTTCTGCGAGAAGCGCGGTAGCCATCAGTATGACTTCGCCGATGGCTACGCGCTGGTCTTTTGGAAGATGATGGACATTGACGCCTGCCGTTTGCAGTTCTTCAGCAAGCAGGGTACCGATCCTTTTTGCGATGCGGATCTCATTGATTTCTGCCATCAGAGACCTCCTTGCTATGGGTACTACAATGAAAGGTGCATCTGAAAAATGATACCAGAAAATAATATGCAAGTCAAGGTGTACAATTCAGCGGGGGAAGAAACCGGCACTATGGAATTGCCTGACGGGGTTTTTGGCGTGAAGTGGAATGCGGATTTGGTGCATCAGGTGGTGACCGCGTATGCGGCAAACCGGCGCAGGGGCACGGCGCACGCCAAGACCCGCGGTGAGGTGCGGGGCGGGGGCAAAAAACCCTGGCGTCAGAAAGGCACGGGCCGCGCGCGGCACGGCTCCATCCGCTCGCCGATATGGAAAGGCGGGGGCGTGACCCACGGGCCGCGAAGCGAAAAGGACTACACCCAGAAAATAAACAAAAAAATGGCAAGGCGCGCTTTGTATGCCACGCTTTCGGCAAAAGTCCGGGACCACGAAGTGGTGGTGGTGGACGATCTGAAATTTGAGGCGCCCAAGACAAAACTGGCGGCGGAGATGTTTGAGAAGTTCTCGCGGAAGTTTGAGAAAATACAGAAAGGAAACGGAGCGCTTGTCGCACTCGGCGGCAAGGACGATGCGGCGCGCCGCGCCATCCGCAACTTGCCGTATGCGGGTATCACGGAGGCGCGGAACCTGAACGCCTACGAGGTACTGCAGTATAAATATATTTTGTTTCCGAAAAGCGCCATTGAAGCGATGAAATGACGGTATGAATTTCTGGAAGAAAATTTTGAAAAGAGACACACCGTTGCCGAAGGTGCCCGATGTTGAGCGCACGGCACCCGAGGGACAGAGGTCTGAAAGTATCGTGCCGCCGAGCGGAGCCGCAACAACGGCAACGCTGGCAGGCAGGGGAGTCGCGGACATTTTTTTGGCGCCGATGGCAACGGAAAAGGCGAGTATGTTGAACGCGAAAGGCCAGTACGTATTTCGGGTGTCCCCGGGCGTCAACAAGCCCGCGGTTGCCCGCGCGGTAGCGGGGCGCTATGGCGTGGGCGTGGCGTCGGTGCGGATCGCGGTCATGCCCGGCAAGGCGCGGCGGAGAGGCCGGATCACGGGCTGGAAGCCGGGCTTCAAAAAAGCAATCGTGACGCTCAAAGAAGGACAGAGGATAGAGATACAATGAAACGAAAAACTGAAAATGAAAAATGAAAAACGAAAAAGTAAAATGTAAAAATTATGCGCCCGCAGGCGCATACTACAGTTTTTCATTTTGACTTTTCAATTCGTATGAAGAAGTATCCTCCTACATCACCGGGCCGCCGCCAAGCCGAATACATCGGCTGGAGAGAGACGCTCACGCGCCGGGAGCCGGAGAAAGCTCTTACCCGGGGGCGGCATCGCCATGTGGGCCGCAATAGCGCCGGCCGCATCACGGTGCGCCACAAAGGCGGGGGCGCCAAGCGCCTGTGGCGGGAGATTGATTTCCGGTACGAAAAAAAAGACATTCCCGCGCGCATAGAGACCATAGAATACGACCCCAATCGCACGGGCTTTGTGGCGCTCCTCTGCTATCAAGACGGGGAACGCCGCTACGTCTTGGCGCCCCAGGGGTTGGCGCCCGGCCGCGAGGTCATTACTTCGGAACAAGCGCCCGTGGAGATCGGCAACCGGATGCCGCTCCGGCGCATTCCTGTGGGCGCCACGGTATATAATGTAGAATTGGAACGCGGGAGAGGGAGCGTGTTGGCGCGTTCCGCCGGGGCGGGAGCCGCGGTGCTGGCGCAGGAAGGGGGCTATACCCACTTGCAACTTCCGTCAAAAGAGGTCAGAATGGTACGTTCGGAGAACTGGGCGTCTATCGGCGCCGTCTCCAACCCCGAGCGCATGTTTATGACCATCGGCACCGCGGGGAGAGCTCGGCACATGGGCATTCGTCCCACGGTCCGCGGGTCTGCCATGAATCCGGTAGACCACCCGCACGGCGGGGGCGAGGGGAAAGCCCTCATCGGCCGGAGGCGGGGACCCGCCACGCCATGGGGTAAACCGGCGCGGGGAGTCAAGACCCGGAAGAAGAAAAAGAAATCGGATAGATTTATTTTACAGAGAAGAAGAAAATAATACGTAAAACGTAAAACGTAGAACGACCAACGATAATTATCCTGAATGATCATCTTGTGAGTCGTTTTACGTTTGTCGTTGGTCGTGTTGTCGCACTATGTCCCGTTCACTCAAGAAAGGTCCCTACGTCCACCCCAGCATCGTTAAGCACCTGTCGCGCACGACGCCGGGGTCCAAGCATGCCATCAGGACGTGGGCGCGCGCGTCTACGATTACGCCGGAGATGATCGGGGTTCTCTTTGCGGTACACAACGGCCGCGCGTTTATCGAGGTACGCGTCATGGAGGATATGGTGGGGCATCGTCTGGGCGAGTTCGCGCCAACGCGCAAGTTCTTGCGCCACGGCGGCCGGATGCAGAAAGAGCAAGAGCAGAAAGCCGCCGAGGCGGAAAAAGAAAAGGCGGCAGCCGCCCAGGAAACGAAAAAATAAAAACGAAAAATGAAAAACGATAATGGGAAATTAAAAAATCATCCCGCCGCGGCGGGATACCTCAATTTTTCATTTTTCATTTTCAATTTTTCATTTGCACCATGGAAGTAAAAGCGACACTACGCCATCTGCATATCGCGCCCCGCAAAATGCGGCTGGCGGCGGGAGTGGTGAAGGGCATGGATGTGGCCCGCGCGGAGCGGGAGCTAACGCATCGGGCTAAGCGATCCGCCCCGGTGCTCCTCAAACTTCTGCGCTCTGCTGCGGCGGGTGCCAGGCACAATTTTCATATTGAACCGCAGAACCTTACCGTAAAGGATGTGCGCATTGACGCCGGGCCGGTACAGAAGCGCTACCGCGCGCGCGCCTTTGGCCGCGCGGCATCCATCCGGCGGCGCACGAGCCACGTCTCGCTGGTGCTGGAGACGGCGGGAGGCGCCACAGTTCTGCCGGAGCGGGTTCCGCACGCGGGTCCTGCGGTGCGCGAGGCGACCGTCGAGGATGTGCAGAGAGGCGCCGGGTCCGCGCGCGGCGTAGCACCCGTGGGTGCCGCGGCGGAGCAGCGGCGTCCGCGCCAGCCCGGATTCGTGCGCCGCATGTTCCGGAGAAAGGCCATCTAAAGGGCTTTGCCCAAAAATCCGAGCCGCATCGGCGAAGGATTTTTGGCCGCAAAACCTTTATCCCCCACCGTGCTTTGTGCAGCAGACGCTATGACCTACCTACACAAGCGGACTTTGGGCCATGGCTCAAGTCGCCTTCTGCACAAGGCACGGTGGGGGATGCTCACTGGTGTGGTAAAATTTACTGCGCCGTGGGCTTGTAGATTTTAACACCAGTGGCATGACTCATCGCGTCCATCCCTACATTTTCCGCATCAACCAGCTGACCGCGTGGAAATCGCGATGGTTTAGTCCGAAATATTTTCAGGCGCATCTGTATGAAGATACGATGCTCCGCGCATGGCTGGAACGGCGCCTGAAAGCGAGCCATATTGACCGCGTGGACATTGAACGGTTCCCGAGTTTGCTCCACGTCATCATCCGCACCGCGCGCCCGGGGATCCTCATCGGCCGCGGCGGGGAGGGTGCTGCAAGACTTAAGCAGGACGCGGAGAAATTCTTGATGAAAGCCGCGGCAAAGCGTCCGGTCGCAGGGTGGGGCGCCGGGGGTCGCGAGGGCCACAAGCGCGCGCCGCCGCTTTTGCCGGACAAAAAATACCAATTGAAGCTGACGATTGAAGAAGTGCGCGCGCCCGAGACCCATGCCGCGATCGCCGCGCAGATGATTGCCGACGACTTGGAAAAGCGGCTGCCGTTCCGCCGCACGCTGCGGACGGCACTGGAGAAAATTGCGGCCGCGCGCGAGGTGAAGGGCGTCAAAATCTCCCTCAAGGGACGGCTTGACGGCGCGGAGATGGCGCGCTACGAATGGGCAAAAAAGGGGAGGATTCCTTTGCAGACCATCCGCGCGGACGTGGATTACGCCGAAAAGACCGCATTTACGGCTTACGGCACCATCGGGGTGAAGGTGTGGATATACAAAGGTGATGTCTTCGATAACGAAAAATTGAAAATGAAAAATGAAAAACGACAGTGAAAAATGTAAACATCATCCCGACTGCGTCTGGATACCGAATCTTTTCATTTTTCATTTTCAATTTTTCATTTGAGCGATAGCGAACATGTTGCAGCCAAAAAAGGTAAAACATCGGAAGTGGCAGAAGCGGACCGGGAAGGGCGTGGAAACCCGCGGAACCGAGCTTGCATTCGGCGCATACGGCTTGAAGGCGCTGGAGGCGCATTGGATTACGGCGCGCCAGATTGAGGCCTCACGCCGCGCCATGACGCGCGCCATTCAGCGGGGCGGCAAGGTCTGGATACGGATTTTTCCCGACAAGCCGGTGACGCGCAAGCCCCCGGAGGTCACGCTGGGAGGCGGCAAGGGCGCGGTGGATCACTATGTGGCGCCGGTGCGGCCGGGGAGGATCCTTTTTGAAATGGACGGCGTCACGCGCGAGTCGGCGGCGGAAGCCATGCGCCTCGCCGCGCACAAATTACCGATTAAAACCCGATTCGTGGAGAAGTAAACGGCATCATGAAAGCGAGCGAACTACATGGGCAATCCCGGAAAGAACTGGAGATGCTGCTCGCCGCAAAGCGGCGGAGAATTGCGGAGCTCGCCGTCCTCGGACAGCAGCGCAAGATTAAAAACGTGCGGGAGCGCTCCCGCGTCCGGAAGGATGTGGCACGAGTGCTGACGGCGCTCACCGCGATGGCTCCGGCGCGCGATCGCTGAACCTCTATGCGTACACTGAAGGGCATCGTCATTTCCCATAAGATGCAGAAAACCGCAGTTGTGCGGGTGGGTATGCTGAAGCAACACCCCCGATACGAGAAATACTACCGCTCGTCAAAAAAATTTAAAGCGCACGACGAGAACGACGAATATCGGGTCGGGGATACGGTGCGGATTCAGGAGACACGTCCGCTCTCCAAAGAAAAGAGATGGGAGATTATAGGTTTGATCAAGCGCGCGGAGACGGAGATGATCGGAGAAGAAATAAAAACCGAAAATGAAAAATGAAAAACGATACCGTAAAACTGAAAACGATGCGCAAACGATTGATAATCGTTTGCGCGCAGGCGCATACCACAATTTTTCATTTTGATTTTTGATTTTTTCATTTGTATGATTCAGCCCCGTTCCATGCTCAAAGTCGCCGATAACTCCGGAGGGAGAATCCTTCAGGTGTTTAAGGTGCTGGGCGGGTCGCGCCGCCGGTATGCCTCGCTCGGGGATATAGTCGTGGCGTCCGTCAAAGTGGCCGAGCCCCGGAAAGCAGTCAAAAAAAAGGACGTGGTGCGGGCGGTGATCGTCCGCACCCGGGCGCCGGTGCGGAGGGTAGACGGGTCATACATTCGTTTTGACGAGAACGCGGCGGTGATCGTGGAGGGCATGGAGCCAAAAGGAGGCCGCATCTTCGGCCCCGTGGCGCGCGAGTTGCGGGATCGAGGGTATGCAAAGATTGTATCGCTGGCGCAGGAAGTCGTATAGCAACGAAAACACAAAGCACGATGCACAAAGCCCAAACAAAACCCAAAGCACAAAAAACAAAGATTCAAACACGCGCGGTTTGTGCTTTGTGCTTTTCCCGTTTTGTGCTTTGTTTGTAATTTGGAATTTGTTTTTTGGAATTTTTCGCGTATGCGCATCAAGAAAGGAGATCAGATACAAATAGTTGCCGGAGCGGATAAAGGCAAAAAGGGCACGGTGCTCGCGGCATTCCCCCGTGAAAGCAAGATCGCGGCGGAGGGAATCAACATGAAGAAAAAGCACGTCCGACCGAAGAAGCAGGGGCAGAAGGGAGAGCTCGTGCGCATACCTATGCCGTTCCCGGTATCGCGCGCGGCCTTAGTTTGCGGAACGTGCGGTAAGCCCGCACGAGTCGGGTACCGAGTTGCTGCGGGCGGGAAGATGAGAGTGTGCAAGAGGTGCGGCACGAATACGTAAAATCCAAACTCAACCCCACTAATGTCCAATGTCCAAATCCTAATGACCAATGAATGACTCAATGACTCAATGCCCAAAGACGGTTCTGGGCATTGGGGTTTGGGATTTCATTGGTCATTGGGGCTTGGACATTGGGATTTCGTCATATGACTGATCTCCGGGAAAAATATCAGAAAGAGGTGATGCCCGCCTTACGGAAGGAATTTGGCTTCCGGAATGTGACGGCGTGTCCCCGGATTGAGAAAGTGATCGTGCATGTCGGGGTCGGAAGAATCCGGGACGATAAGGATCACGAGGAGGTGAAAAAGTTTTTGGCGCTCATCGTGGGGCAGAAGCCATCGGCGCGGCCCGCGAAAAAAGCGATCGCGGCGTTCAAAACCCGCCGGGGGCTTATCGTTGGGTATCAGGCGACGCTGCGTGGCCGGCGCATGTACGACTTTCTTTCGCGCTTGATCTCGGCTGCCCTCCCGCGGACGCGTGACTTTCGGGGCATTGCGGCGAGCGCTTTTGACGAGCGGGGCAATTTGACGATTGGCCTCCGGGAGCATATCGTATTCCCAGAGATGATAGGCGAGGACTACCGGCTGCTGTTTGGGATGGAGGTGACCGTGGTGACGACGGCACGGCGCCGGGAGCAGGGCATCACGTTGTTGAAGATGATGGGATTCCCCATTGAAACGAAAAACTGAAAATGAAAAATGAAAAACGACAAAGTAAAATGTAAAGATCATCCCGCCCCTTGCGTTGTGCAGAAGGCGGCTCAAGTAATTGCCTGACCTGCAGTGCCATACGTCCCTCCCCGATCGTACTGCACAAGGCAAGGGGCGGGATACCGCAATTTTCCATTTTTCATTTTCAATTTTTCATTTGAGCGATAGCGAACATGGCAAAACAGTCGGTCATTGCGCGGGCGCTGAAAGCGCCCAAGTATTCTTCCCGGATCGTCCGGCGCTGTTTTCGCTGTGGCAGGAAACGGGCATTCATGCGTGATTTTCATCTGTGCAGGATCTGTTTTCGAGAACTTGCCAACCGAGGAGAAATACCCGGGATACGGAAATCAAGCTGGTAAGGGCTTTGCCCAAAAATCCGAGCCGCATCGGCGAAGGATTTTTGGCGGCAAAACCTTTATCCCCCACCGTGCTTTGTGCAGCAGACGCTATGACCTACCTACACAAGCGGACTTTGGGCCATGGCTCAAGTCGCCTTCTGCACAAGGCACGGTGGGGGATGCTCATAGCTGTAGCGAAATTTATTTCGCTGTAGCTCGTAAATTTCGACACCTATGGCAGATCCCATCTCCGACATGCTCATCCGAATCAAGAATGCCCAAACCGCCGGACACGCGACGGTACTCATGCCGTATTCGCGCTTCAAGCACGAAATTGCGAAGGCCCTTTCGCGTTCCGGTTTTGTCGCGGGGATTGAACGCAAGGGTAAGCGGGTGCGCAAGGCGCTGGAAGTGGCACTCCGCGGCGGTGCTGCGGCGCCCGCGATCCGCGGCGTGAAGCTCTTTTCCACCCCTGGACTCCGTCGGTATGTCCCGTACCGCGCGTTGCGCGCGGCACCCCACGGCGGGATGTATATTTTGACGACGCCCAAGGGGGTGATGAGTAGCGCTGAGGCGCGGAAGGAGAAGGTGGGAGGAGAACTCATTGCGGAGATATGGTAAGGGCTTTGCCCAAAAATCCGAGCCGCATCGGCGAAGGATTTTTGGCCGCAAAACCTTTATCCCCCACCGTGCTTTGTGCAGCAGACGCTATGACCTACCTAC
>JBBTVQ010000010.1:0-19843 GCA_038063095.1 Patescibacteria group bacterium | reverse complement strand
TCCATTTTCGGTCTTTATCTCAAAAGTATTTTTTATGCCGCTCTTTTGAAACGCCCGCACTCGCGATTTTACCATCTGCATCGTATTGAGATCTAAAGAATAAAGTTTCGTACCCGGCTTTATGTCTTTGATGGGGACAGGTCCTTTCGGATTCGTATAAATGAGCGCGTCGCCAGAGAGACAGCCCAAACTCCCGCCGACCCATTCCATGCTGGCATCCTCCCCTACCAGCGCCCGCTTCGTGTTGAGGTTGTAGACATTTTTTGACCAGTTCTGGATCGTGGTGTAGCGGACTGACGCGCCTTTTTTCACAAAAATCTCCACGACCGCGGAATGCAGAGAATCCGTACTGTACTTGGGCGCGGTGCAGGATTCTATGTAGTGCACCGCGGAGCCCTCCTCCGCGATGATGAGCGTGTGTTCAAACTGACCGGACTGCGAGGCGTTCATGCGAAAATAGGTCTGCAAAGGCAAGTCCACCTTCACGCCCGCGGGAACGTAGACAAACGACCCCCCGCTCCAGACCGCGCCGTGGAGCGCCGCAAACTTGTGATCCGCCACGGGCACGCAGCGCGTCATAAAGTATTCCCGCACGAGATCCGGATATTTTTTCACCGCGGTATCGGTGTCGGTAAAAATCACGCCCCGGCGCTCCCATTGCTCTTTCAATTTCGCATAAAACCCTTCGGATTCGTACTGACCCACGAGCCCGGCCAGAAACTTCTGCTCTGCCTGCGGAATGCCGAGCGCCTGATACACCGACTTGATGTCCGCCGGCACCTCGTCCCATGTCTTGAATTGCCGCGCATCGGGGCGGATGAAAAACGTGATGTCGTCGAAATTGAGCGGGGAAAGATCCACGCCCCACGCGGGCATCTTTTTCTCCTCAAAAAATGCGTAGGCGAGCAGGCGCTTGTCTCGCATCCAGTCGGGTTCGCCTTTGAGCCAAGAGATTTCTTCCACGATCTTTTTTGAAATCCCTTTTTGAGTGCGATTCACCCACCGCTCGGGACTCGGGCGCTCCCACACAGGATTGGATACCGTCGCGGGTGATGAAAGTATTCGCACCATATCTTTACGCTACGCGCTATGCGCTATGCGTTACGCGTTATGCAATCAAACGCTCGAATCCGTCACGCTCCACGGCATCCACGAGTTCCCTGCCGCCGTTCCGTACGATCGTGCCGCCGCGCATGACATGGACGCGATCCGGAGGCAGATATTCAGCCATGCGGCCGTAGTGGGTGATGAGGAAGAGCGCCGCGTCTTCGGCGACAAACTTTTTGAGGGCCGCAGCCGCGACACGCAATCCATCCACGTCCAGTCCGGAATCAAACTCGTCCAGAATGGCCAGCCGCGGCTTCACTACTGCCAGCTGCAGCAGTTCGCTGCGCTTTTTCTCACCGCCGGAAAATCCCTCGTTGAGGTTGCGATCCAGGAGTGCCGCGGATACGCCCAGCGAGGCACCCAGCGCCTGCATCTCGCGGCAAAAATCCGCTTCCGGCGGCAACGCATCGCCCCGCGCAGCGCGTGCTGCGCGGAGAAACGCCGTAAACCCCACGCCCGGCACTTCCACGGGATATTGAAATCCCAGATAGATACCCATCCGCGCCCGCGCCTCCGGGGACAAAGCCGTAATGTCTTGCCCCGCATACACGACGGCGCCTCCGATAACGCTCACCGCCGGATCGCCCATGAGCGCGCGGCCAAGCGTCGTCTTCCCGGAGCCGTTGGGTCCCATGAGAAAGTGAACCTCGCCCGAGGCGACCGCGAGCGATACGCCGTGCAGGATGTTTTTCTCCGCGATGCCAGCGGAGAAATTTTTGACCTCAAGAAGGGCGGTCATAGTGCGGCTATTGTATGGCGGACCCATACTTCGGTCAACCTTTTGTGTTTTTACTAAAACGCACCCCACGATCGTAGGGCGCGTTTTAGTAACATTGATATACCTTGATAGGATGCTTGATGGGATAGGTGTGGATAACAGACAACGCAAATAACCGATGGAGTGATATACTGGAACTACTCATATAAAGGTCGATTGCTTTTTGATATTCTTTGGATATGACCGTAAAAAACTTTTTGACGATCGGCGGGATCGTGCTCGTCGTGGTGGGACTCGGCGGGATGGTCGGCATCCTGGGACCTACGGCGGATTCCAGCGTCTTCGGCTCGCTTTGGTGGTTTGATAACGGGGAAAACTGGGCGCATCTCATACTCGGCGTGGCTGCCCTCATCGTGGTCTTTGCCGTGCCGTCGCTGGGAGCCCCCGTCACCCTGCTCGTGGGTGTACTGGGCCTCCTCGTCGGCCTTTGGGGCTTTGCCCTCATGGGCGGCGTACCCAACTTCTACGGCGCGAACCTGGAGAACCCCGCAGACAACATCCTGCACCTTGCCGTGGGCGCCTGGGCGCTGCTCTCCTGGATGAAGGGACGAAAAAGCATGTCCCTGATGTCCCCGATGGGCACGAGCGGTATGTAGACGTCCCTCGGCGCGCATCACTGTCCCCAACATAAAACAGGGATCCGATCCCTGTTTTATGTTGGGAACGCGAAACCCCGAGAGAGAAATCAATCCTTTCGCCGCGCCATTTTCATCTGCTCCCGGATGACGTGCAAAAACGGCGGAAGAACCGATGTCGCGATGATGGCCGCCACGATAGGGACGAGGTAGCGATCAATCCCGGGAATCACGCTGCCCAACGTATACCCCGTCACCGTAAGACCCCCTGCCCAGAGCAGCCCTCCGATGACGTTGTAGAAAAAAAACTCGCCATAGCGCATCCTGCCCACCCCGGCAAAGATCGGGGCAAAGGTGCGCACCACGGGCATGAACCGCGCAAGGATAAGGGTCTTCCCTCCGTGGCGCGCATAAAACTCCTGGGTGCGCGCGACGTACGCTTTGCGGAAAAACAACGAGTTCTCCCGGGTGAAAATCCGGGGCCCTACCCTGCGGCCAAAGCCGTATCCAAACGAGTCGCCCAGCACTGCCGCGGCAAAACACATCGGTGCCAAAATGAAGATACTCCCGTATCCCTGTGACGCGAGAAAGCCCGCGGTGAACAGGAGCGAATCGCCGGGCAGAAAAAAACCCACGAAAAGCCCGGACTCGGCAAAGACAATAACAAAGAGCCCGAGGTAGCCCACGGTCTCAATGAGGCCTACGAGGTCAATGTCAAACATGCCTGCCCAGTATACTACGGCGCGGGCGATACGAAAACCCCGCGGCGTTCCGACCTAATAAACCGTCTAAAAAGACTTCTTTGTAGCGAAATTGCGGATTTTGAGGCAAGGCAAGGAAGGACGAGGAAAGCGTACTTGTCTAAAGTACGCTGATGAGGACTGCCGTAGCCCAAAATCCGCAATTGCAGCCGAAAGGATAGTTTGGAGATGACCTCATACCGAGAGCGAGGCATCCTCCGCGCATTACCGCTGCCGGAGCGCCTCTTGAAGTTTTTGCACCGTATCGCGCAAGGATTTGAGGATGGAGGCGAGGTTGTTTTCCGAAGACACGGCGGTGGTGGTGGCGGTGGTCGTCCCGCTCCCCCCGCCGCTCAACGTCGTAAAGGCGTACTGCGGAGGGAAACCCTGGGGCCCATTCCCTGAAGGATCGGTGGAATAGACCCGATACGAATAGAGGCTGCCGGACAGTAAATTCGTGAGGGTAAAGGTATGCGAAGTCGTATAGGACGTATCGGTCGGGGTCACTTTCCAGTCATTCACGCTTCCGTAATTGACAAATCCGTTCGCGGGCTCATCGGTCGTCCAGGTGATAACGGCGGAGTTTGCGGTGATGGACGTTGCCGCGACACTGGACATAACGGGAGCCGCGATGTCAGCCGGCGTAAGCGTAAAAGGGCCGTCGCTCTCGTCAAACACCGCGGCATTATCCCAATCATACACCCGTACTTTATAATCGCCGCCGGATCCGACCGAAGAGAAATGCGTGACCCCGCTCAGCGCCATGGAGAGCTGCGAGCCGACCGTGGTCGGACTGCTTGCCTCCCACACCATCTGCGATCCCTTATACAGTTTGAGTCCGACTCTGCTCACGCCCGTTGATGTATACAAAACGCTATAATTCAAATTATACTGACGCGTCTCTCCGCCGTTCGGGGAAGTAACCGTCATTGACGGACCCGAAGCCGCAGACGGCGTCTCCGCAAAATTGTACGCGATCTCCCCCGGGCTCAAGGCATAATTGTAAATCCGTACATTGTCTATATCCGTATCTGGCGCGGGATTTCCGATGATAATGTCAACTGCCGGCGTTTTGACCGGCCCGAAATACTCGGAGCCGATGCCGGTACTGCCGTAACCGTTGGAATGGATGAGCCCGCCGTCAATGTAGTAGGCGGCGCCCCCCGTGGTCTTTGTATAGAGCACGTGGTGCCACGCATGATGCGGCGGTTCGTTGGGGTTGCTCGTTTGCGTCCAATAGCCCGTGCCGGCGGCTGTAGAACCGGCAATCACCGCCCCATTGTTGTATTGATTCCACAAGTTTCTGAATACGTTGAAATTATAATTGTTGAGAGGGGTTCCTTTATACACAAGGTTTTGGTTGAAACTTTGATTGGACCTCTGACGGAACCAGAACTCAACCGTAAATGAGTTGGGCAAGTCAAATATGCCGTTGTAGGGAATCTTGACATAGTCGGCGCTGGCAGGCATGTAGAGATACCCCCCAAACTTGCCGCCGCTTGCGTTAAACACGGCATTGCCCACCTTCACAGCCGCCGGACTGCCGGCGATCTCATTGTTGCCGTTGCCGTCAAATTTCCAATAGCCGATCGGCGGCGCGCTCGGCGCGACGGTCGGGACAGTGATGGTGAATGTGCCATCGCTTTGATCTCCGGAAGCAAACTGGTTTTCAGAAATATTAATTTTATAATCGCCGCTGCCAGTAGCCATCGTTGTCGGAACAGTCCAGCTGAAACTGCCGCTGTTGGGCGCCGCGGATGCAATGACGATGGTCTGGCTGTACCCGGACCATACTTTATACGTAGAGATAGAGACCGTCTGCGATGAGACGCCCGATGACGTCCAGGTGATAGAATAGGTATTGCCCGCAATCCATTGTTCTCCTCCGTTGGGAGAGATGAGCGTCAAGCCCGTAGCTTGAGTCGTACTGACACTTGCCGCGGTGGATGTAGCCGTGGCCGTAGATGCGCCCGCCGCAATCACCGCTGACGCGGATGCGCCGGCAGTCGTTGTAGCGAGGCCGGAACTGCCAGCGCTGTAAGCGGACGGCTGACTTGTCGCTGAAGGAGCGCTCGCCGCCGAACTTGCTGAAGTAGTGGCGGTCTGTCCTGTCCCTAAACCGGGAACCGATAGCGGTTGGGAGCTGGTCGCGGTGATGCTCGGCGTACTCGTAGACGCAGTCGCGGTCTGCGCCGAAACGACCTGAGTCGCTGTTGATATGACTGATGGCGCGGTCGAGGTCCCGTCCGCCGCCGGTGAAAGGATACGCGTCCTCAAGAGCCCCGGCGGGATCACCCCTGATCTGCCTGCACCCTCTGTGATGAGTTCATTGATCTTTTGTAGGGTCTTGGGGCCGATGGTGCCGACCTGTTCAATGCCGTGTCTGGCTTGAAGTTTCCTGACTGCGGCCTCGGTGGCAGGACCGTAGAAGCCGGTAATGAGGCCGATGGGATATACCTCGGGGAATTGGGAGAGGAACTCCTGGAGTTTCCGCACTTCGTCTCCCCGTTCTCCTCGTTTGAGGGATTTGGTGAGGCGGAGTTCCTCTTTGATGACCTTGACTTCTTCTTTGGTTGCTTTGATTTCCTCTTTGGCGGTCTTCACTGCTTCTTTTGTGGCTGCGGACTCTTGGGTGGTGGCGGCCAGTTGTGATTTGAGGGTCTGCACCTGGGACTGGAGCGAGGTGATCTGCTCCTGCAGTTGTTTGACCAGTGCCTGAAGGTCAATAGATGAGGGGGTTTGGGCGGAGGAGGAAGAAGCCACGAGGAGTCCGGCGAGAACAATGCCGCTTATACTTCGGAGAAGTGCATACCGCATCTCCTCCAGTATACGGGGTGAATCGGCGCGCACAAACACCGGTTATCCACATCACTACGCGCGGCTCATTGTGGAATTTTCTCTGGATCTGGAATATAAAGAGCGTATTCTGAGTGATCATAAAAGCATGCCTCTACATCTGCCGTCAAAATATACAAAAGACAATCGTATCACCTATCATCTCCATAATGCGGAGATCGGAGAGTCCGATTTGGAGGCCATAATGACATCCATTCGGCAAGAAGCGACTGCAGACAGCCAGTTATCGGAACGACTCAAATACATCAGGGCCTTTCCCAAAAAAGCGGAAAATCTTCTGAAGCGGCTGAAGAAGTTTTAGCCGCTACGCGAAAATCACGGAGGCATGCCTCCGCATAGTTCAGACAAAAAGCCGCCCGCGGCGGCTTTTTCAATTTGCTCCAAAAATTCAGGCGCGCTCCACCCGCAAGTTCGGCGCTTTCTTGAAATCGCGGACATTGCGGGTGAGGAGGGTCGTGCCGGTGAATAGGGCGGTGGCAGCAATGACGCTGTCGGCGGTGTCCAGACCGTGCATTTTCCCGAGATTGGCCGCCGAACGCGCAATTTGTGAATCAACCGCAATGATAGAAACAGTGCCTAACAAGGCCTCTATTTTTTCGGTTTCTACGGCCTCAAGTTGAGGAAAACGAAAAAGTTCTACCTCGCTTATGGCGGAAACATACATAGCATAGCCCCCGGTCAGTATCTTATCAACTGTCCGTATTACTTCAGCATCCTCCTTGATGTAGTATATGATGACATTCGTATCAAGCGTGTACACGGCTTTATCCGAGCGGCGGCAGTTTCCTGTCCCACCCCTTTCTTATTTTTTTTAGTTCCTTGATTGGATCGGGCTTCCTGTTTTTCCACATACCCCGTACTTGACGCCAAATCGCAAGCCGTTCCTCGGGAGTCATCCAAGGATGCATTTTCGGCGCATACTCACTTGTGCGGGTCTTCGTTTGCATGATTCTATCTTATCAAAAGTATCCGTGTTGTCAATGATTATATGTGTTCTGCCACCCGCTTTATATGTTCAATCAGTGTCGCCGTGTAGCCGGCCTCGTTGTCGTACCAAGAAAATAGTTCCAAGAGGGTGCTGTCTACGACTTTGGTGAGCGAGAGGTCTACGATGGCGCCGTAGGGCTCGCCGAGGATGTCGCTGGAAACAATTGGATCTTCGGTTGTCTTCAAAACTTTTGACCAGCGCTCTTCCTGCGCCGTTTTTCTGAAAATATCATTCGCTTCATCGCGCGTTGTTTTTTTGTCGATGAGCGCGGTGATGACGCTCAAGGAACCGGCGATCGTAGGCACGCGCACTGCCGTCGCGTCAAACTTGCCCGCAAGTTCCGGAATCGCCTGAATCACGGCCGCTGCGGCTCCGGTGGTGGACGGGACGATGTTGACCGCTGCGGCACGGCCTCTGCGCGGGTCTTTTTCATCCGGGCCGTCCACGAGTTTTTGTGTGGCGGTATAGCCGTGGATCGTCACCATACCCGCTTTCTGTACGCCAAACGCGTCTAACAGTATCTTCATCACGGGTGCTGCGGAATTGGTCGTGCACGAGGCATTGGAGGTAATCGCCCCCGCGCTTTGAAACCGGTCGTCGTTGACCCCGATGAGCGCCATGGTCGCGCCATCGCCTTTTGCCGGAGCCGTAATCACCACGCGCTTTGTTCCGGCGTCCAGATGCGCGCGCGCTTTATCCCCGCTCGTGAAAAGCCCGCTGGATTCCACGACGACATCAATACTAAGATCGCGCCACGGCAGGCGCGCCGGATCTTTTTCTGCAAAGACCTTGACCTCACCGTCGTCTATCTGTAGGGATCCAATCCCTGCACGGATGGTCTTGGCATATCTGCCGTATACCGAGTCGTATTTCAAAAGGTACGCGAGGGTCGCGGTGTCCGCGAGATCGTTGACCGCCGCGATTTCAAACGCGGGGTCGTCAAACGCCGCCCGAAAAAACGAGCGCCCGATCCTTCCGAATCCGTTGATTGCTATGCGCACCATAAAAGCATTTCAAATATCATCTATCTCAATTTCTCCTCCCTCCACCACCAGATTTTTCTTTTTCACCCAGGCGAACCCCTTGTCTCTCCTAATAACCGCTACATCAATATTACCGCCCACGCCGGGCATATCTCCGGGATTCATTGCTACACCGTCGGAAAAACGTTGAATTGCCTCTGTAGTTCTTATGGCTAAAGTGCAAAAATCAACGGCGTCTTGAAGCGTCATCGTCCCCCAACTAATCTGATACTCAAGACCTGCTATCTGACTCCTTACTTGTGGTTCGCCGAGAGCATTAATCGCCTCTTGCACAAAAGGCAGAGCCCACATTCTTCCATCCCAACCTAAAACGATTCTTGCGGTTACATCTGTTTGTCCCGTCCACGCCGCTCCGAATTCTTTGCTCCTCTCTTTACTGTCTCTTTTTTTACTGACTTCGCCGGGGATGTTACAAATAAAGACCTGATGCGAGCCGTCGTGATTGAAACCCGCCACCATAACCTCAATTCCATCTATACCCCCCACCCCTTGTTGTTCCTTACCTGTAGTATCTTTGAATGTAAACTTAAGTTTCCCTTTCATCTCGTCGAAATCACCGACCAGTTCCAAGCCCTTACTTTCTAAATCTTTTTTAATGAGCATCTTGAGATTATTGAGCTGCGTCTTCCAATCATATCTCGCTTCGAAAAATTGGTGCAGTTTATTTGCCGTGTCTTCCACGTCGAGTCGTTCAACCTCTTCCACGCGCTTAAATTCTTCCACAAAAGAGCCCACATTTTTAATTCCTCCCGGGCTTGGCAGAAAAGCAATCCCCGTAAGAGCGCACCCTATATTTTTATTCAGACGGAAAATCTTGGAAGCGGTATCGCTTCCTATTCTGGCCATCCCTTTTTGATTTCTGTACGACTGTCGGGAATCGGCAGCCAGCACCAGCCCAGATGAGGTAGTCGCGTTAATCGCCAATGACATGCTTTTGTTTTAATAAATCCAAATAGTCCTCCGCCGACATTGAACAATTTTTAAGATCGTCCAGTTGCTGAGTAGTATTCAAGTTCAACTGCCGTTTGATTGCTCCCAAGACACGATCGGATATTTCTTTCCTACCGTGAGAATGATGCGTTTCTTTAATCTTCTTTCCTTGATGCCAGACCTCATAATAAACATGACCGCCCATTCTTTCTTTCACTTCAAACTTTTCCCGTATCCTATTAATAACCCCTGTTTTGAATTCTGAAATCTTCATCGGCATAATCATTTTTCCTGAATGATTTGTTGCAGGATACCCCACCTTCTCTTTAATTCCGGCCCTAAATACTCCTGATCTTTTTTCAAGCTAAAATAAGATTCCTCCAGCACGACTTTAAAATCCCTAATCGCCCGCGTCTCATCCTCTCCCTCTCCATACAGATTTAATTCTGCGTTATCAACGATGTACGTCTCTCCTTCAAGCAGGGTAGCGATAATAGGCCTTTTCAAAATCAGTTTCTCTGACTCAAGAAATGCAATAGAAATAATCTGCTGTCCGCTCGCCTGCTGCTCTTCTAATCTACTAATGCGTGCGCGTAATTCCGCGATCTCTTGAGCGTGAATGTCGATCAAGACATAATAAGGCGACTGCTCCAAGTCCGATGTTTCTTGAACCGTTTCTTTAAAAACAGATTTCGGAGTAATCGTATACCAGATAGGTGTGGGTATCTGTTCCATGCCAGACCATACATAACCTATAAACTTACAACTACATCCTACACTCTTTTCATCCCCTCCGCAACTCGCGTCAAGGCACGGATGTAGCAGGCCATGCGCCAGGTAGTACCACGCGCTTCTTTCTCCGCGGCGACCGCGGCGAACGCCGCGGTGAGTTTCTCGTCAGTCCTTTGCAAAACCTCCGCCTCGCTCCAGTATTTATTTTCCAACGACTGCACCCACTCAAAATAGGAGCCGACCACGCCGCCGCTGTTTGCCAAAATATCAGGGATGACCTCAATGCCGCGGCGCGCCAAAATCTCGTCGGCTTCATGCGCGACCGGGCCGTTTGCCATTTCCAAAATAATATTTGCCCGGATCTTCGGCGCGTTCTCTTGCGTGATCACGTCTTCAAGCGCGGCGGGGATGAGAATATCCGCGGGCAACTCCAGTAACTGCGCATTCGTGAACGTCCGGCAGGGCGGCGCGTGCGGGGAAAGCGCAAAGCACGTTCCGCGGTCAATGATGCCGGTGCGGGCTTTCACTTCCAGCACCCGCGGAATGTCAATGCCCGCCGGCTCGTACAGAGCGCCTCTGGAATCGGAGATCGCGACAATCCGGAAACCATTTTCAAAGAGAATCCGCGCGATGTGGGCGCCGACGTTGCCAAAGCCCTGGATCACGACACTTGGAAGCGGGGCTTCCAACTTGGAAGCCTCGCTTCCAAGTTGGAGGAATTCGCGCAGAATTATGTACCCGCCGAAGCCGGTCGCGACTTCGCGGCCGCGGGATCCTCCCTTTTCCACTGATTTCCCCGTGAATGCGGCGGGATCCCACCTGCCGGTTATTTTGCCATATTCGTCCGCCATCCAGTCCAGAATCTGCGAGTTAGTGCCGACATCCGGGGCTGGAATATCCGCCTGTGGTCCGATGTGAGGAGTAATCGCCTGCGCGTATGCGCGGGATAGCGCCTCCAGCTCGCGCAGAGACAGCGCGCGCGGATCCACCACGACCGCGCCCTTGGCGCCGCCGTAAGGCAGGCCCACCACCGAGGTCTTCCAAGTCATCAGAGATGCCAGCGCCTGTACTTCGTCCAGATTGGAATCCGGGTGAAAACGGATGCCGCCTTTATAGGGGCCGAGAGCGTTGTTATGCTGCACGCGCCATGCCGGAAATTTCTTTTCCGTGCCGCCATCTCCCGTAATGGCAAGGTCAAACGCATAGACATGATCCGGCGTCTGCAGGCGCGCCAAAATATCCGCCGGAATTTTTGCAATCCGCGCCGCCGCATCCACCACCGTTTGCGTATCTTCAAGAAACGCCATTGTTATTCGTGATCCACGGCACGCGTCTGATGTTGGTACTTCAAGAGATACGCGTACGCCGCGAGCGCGGCTTTGACCGCGTCTCCGGCCGAGATGTTGTTCTGTTTGTACGGATCGTCCGTGATGTCCCCCGCGGCAAAGATGCCCGGGCGCGAGGTCGTAGCGTGCTTGGAATCAATCTTTACCTGTCCCCACTTGTCCAATTCCACCAGGTCTTTGACCATCTCGGAGTTAGGGATGGATCCGATTTCTACAAAAATCCCGTCTACCGCGAGCGATTTTTCCTCGCCGGTTTCCGTATCCGCGTATTTCACGCCGCTCACAAACGCGTCGCCCGTGATCTCCGTGATTTTTGCGCGGAAAATCGCGCCTTTGAATTTCGGGTTCTTCTGTATCTCCTCTTGCGTGGCCGGGTCTCCGCGCAAAACGCCGTTCTGCTCCACGATCCATATTTCGGAAGCATACGGAAACAGATCCTCCACCGCCTCCAGCCCCGCGTTGCCGCCGCCAGCCACCGCGACTTTCTTATCGCCAAAAAGCGGCGCGTCGCACGTTGAACAATATGCGACCCCCTTGCCGTTGAATTTTTCTTCCCCGGGCACGCCGAGCTTGCGCCGGCGCGCTCCTGCGGCAAGGATCACGGTTTTACCCTCATACGTATTGCCCTGCTCGGTCCTGACTTCAAAATCATCGCCCTTTTCTGCAACCGCAACGGCTTTTTCCGTCTTGATGTCCACGATGTCCGGAAACGCGCGCGCGTGCGCCTCCAATTTCTGCGCCAAGTCAAATCCGGAGATGTGCGGCTCCCCGATCCAGTTCTGAATGTCGTCGGACACGATGGACTGGCCGCCAAAGGAATCGGCAATAAGCAGCGTCTTCAGACGCTTGCGCGCGGTGTAGACCGCGGCCGCCACTCCGGCCGGCCCCCCGCCGATGATGATAACATCGTAGAGCATAAAATACTCAAACTTTTATAGGCGACATCCGTTTCTCCTTTAATAATTTCCAGTAGTCGGGATCGTTGACGCGATTGCTCATAGTTGCCCGTCGTCCGGGGATCACACTGCCGCGTTCCAGATGCCGTTCCTGTTGTGAGATAATCTGAAACGCCGAGCCGTCACGCGGGGACGAAACGGCGATGCCTATTTTTTCTTTTATAACTGGCAGATACATTTTATTGATCTCGTAGCCGATGGAATTTCTCTGCAGTTCTTTTGCGACTTTTGTCGTGGTTCCGCTTCCCAAAAAAGGATCAAGAACGGTTTCTCCCGCGAAACTGAACATTTTGATAAGCCGTCGAGGCAATTCATCGGGGAACACTGCTTCGTGGCCGTTATTTTGGCGCACGCCCGCGAAGTTCCAGTGCCCGGTAAAATATGTTCTCCAGTCCTCTGTAGACAAAGCGGATGCTTCTTTCGCGCCTTGACTCACGGCAATGGGCGCTTTCCCCAATTTTTTAAAAAGAAGGATAAACTCGTAATCAATTTCTATCAGTCCGTTTCTCGGGTAGGGAAACGATCCCATGACCGAGGCGCCTCCGGTCGTGCGCATAGTCGTTTTTTTCTGCCAGATGATAGCGCCCATATAATCAAATCCTATCGCCTCGCAAAAGCGGATGATTTCTTCCCTGATGGGGATTACTTTATAGCGCCCGTATGTCGCGGCGCGCGCGAATTGATCGCCGATATTCACGCAGAGACGACATCCGGGTAAGAGCGCGCGATAACACTCCGTCCATACCTTATTGAGATTTCCGATATACTGTTCATAGGTATCATAAAAGCCGATCTGTTGCTTACCGCCATAGTTTTTTATCTGCCAATAGGGCGGCGAAGTGACAACAAGGTGTACCGATGTATCCGGCACCTCCGCCATATTTCGAGCGTCCCCTATAATAATGGTGTGGGATGTCTTCATGCTTGTAAGTTTATAGTTGACTGTCGTCTATCTCCAACCCTGACTTCGTCTTATCATAAAAAATAATCTTTGCCTTGAGCGTCTCGCGCAACGCGTTTTTGATCTTATACGTGCTCGGCTTTATGGAAATCGGCACATCCCCTATCACGCCGTCTATACCCTGCGCCTCCTCCGTGACGCTTGCAAGCCGGTATGGCATGCCGCGCGTCTCCGCAACCTTTTTCAAGATCGCTTCCTGAAACCGCAAGCCGATGAACGTTTTCTCCAGCACCAAATCCTCCACTCATCTCCGTATCATCGCGGGGTCGATTTCGAGAATCGCCCGTTTCAAATTCTCCATCATCTCCTGCACCCTCGCGGATGCGTCATCAATCGCATGAGGATATTTTGTAAGATACCATCTCTTCCATCCCTCGTAGGTTTTTTCCGGACACTCTTGAATCAATTCGGACAACTGTCCCACCACGCGCGGTCTGGTGCCCTGCGCGTTTTGATTTGCGAGATTGAGGAGTTGCGTCGTGTAGCGCGGGAAGTCCTTGATTTCGCCAACGAGTTCGCGCACCAATTCTTCGTTCTTGATCCGAATCATATCGTGTGGCTATTGAACGCTCTTCGGCCCTCCGCCGATGATGATGACATCGTAGAGCATAGAATCAAGACGCTTTTTTTAATTTCAGCTTCATAGCCGTAAAACTGCCTGCGGCAAAACCGAACGAATAAATTACAATCGCAATGATGCTCCGCGATTGATTAATCCGCGTGATGATGTCATAGAGCACCCACACGCTTAGCATACTCACCCAAAATGAAAAAAAGCCGACCAAAAGAGTATGTCCGCGTTGCACAAAACGCATGTTTAAAATAAACAAAAAATTCTGCGCAACACCGGCAAAAAAATAAAGTATAAGGAAATAGTTCATATCCTACTGTACGCTCTTCGGATCCACGCCGGGCATGGTGTCGGGAACGAATTCGGGACCTTTGTTTTTGTAGGCGCGGTAAAACGCGCGGATCTGATTGAGTTGTTCCTCCGTAATGTCGCCGTCCACAAGATTTATCTTTAGAAGCCGAGTCCATGCCGCGACCGCGATGTCGCTGTCATTCGCCAGTCGCGGCGCCATGACGAGTTTTGAGCCGCCGAATTCCTGCACGATACTTTTCAGATGCTCCACGACGCGCGCGTCCACGGACGGCTTGTAGGAGATCCAGACGCCGCCGTGCTCCAGATTGTGGATAAATAATTTGTCGCGCGCCTCATAGTCGTACACGCCCCAGTTGGCGGGGCTCGCATAGTGCGGCCCGGATGAGGGAGGGTTGGAGTTGTATGAAAACGCGCGATCCAGCGGCACGTGCTCCTGACCCTGATCTGGGTATGTCTCGCCCGGAGCGTTCGCACTCTGCTGACGCGCCCACCAGATACTACCTCCCGCGAGCAATGCCGCCGCGGCAACGCCGCCGATGATAAGGATCGCGCGCGCGGCGCGCCTGCGGCGTAGGGCCTCGTGGCCGCGTGCTCGCTTCATGTCCGCTTTTGAGAGAAGCGAAGTGTCTTGATTATTTTCTTTCGTGAGGTTCTCTTCCATAAAAAAGAGTATACTATTTTTGCCGCGCCCGCGCGAGGGCTCCCCAGAGACCAGCCGCGTCGCCCATCGCCGAGCGCACCACCGCGGGCGAATGCGGAAATTCTTTGCGAATCTCGCGCGCCTTTTCAGACACCCGTTCCAGCGGGACGCTCGCCATGACCGACCCCCCGACAACGATGACATCCGGCGACCAGTAGACGATGGTGTTGTTTATGCCAATGGCGAGCGCCTCGGCGACTTGTTCCCAGACGGCGCCGTCCGTAATTTCCGCAGGATTTTTCCGGAACGCTTTCTCAAGCCCTTTCCCCGATGCAAAATCACGAAGCCGCCGGCCGCCCCATCCGGGGATCCATGAACTGCCCGCATCAATGATTTGAAATCCCGGCTCAAAGCCAAAAGCAGACGCGTCAATCCTGCCCCGCACCACGCGCGCTCCGCCGACCCCGGTGCTCACGGTGAGATACGCCACGATCTCCTTGTCTTTGCCGACACCGTACACCGCCTCGCCAAGACAGGCCATGGCCGCGTCGTTTTCCAGATATACCGGATGTGCTCTAAATATACGCTCCAACTCCTCGCGCACCGGCCTACCCACCCAGTCAGCGATGTTCTCGCCGTTCAAAAGCATCGTGCGCTCCCGGTCCAACGACCCTGCCAGCCCTCCCGCGACTGCGGTGACACCGCCCTCCGGACACAACTCATCCGCAATACCTTTCAAAACCCGCAGGCCGTCGCCAAATACCGGCGGGGTGGCAACAACGCGAACGGCTCCCACGGTCTCGTGGTCGCGCGACACCGCAACGCGCGTATTGGTGCCGCCGATGTCAAAAAGAAGAAACATAGGCCAAACGACAACGACAAACGTAAAACGACAAACGACTAATACCCCCGCTTCTCATAATCCCGAGTGTCATTTTACGTTATACGTTTATCGTTTTCTGACGCAATCCGCCGTTTGAACTCCTCCACCATGGGCACCAGTTCCGGCTCCGTGCCGTATGCCTGAGAAAGATAATACGCGGTCCAGTCAGCGGTGAGCACGGATGAAAACGCTTTTTCAAAAAATCCCGCACCGAGTAGAGCCGCGGTCGCGGTGGCAAACCCGCGACCCTGGTATAATTCTTCCGTGATCCGCATCCGTTTCTGCACTTTCGCGTGATCCGAGGCGTCGTACAGAAAAATAAAAAATAATTTTCCGGAAAGACCCCGGGTACTCGCTATCGCGTCAAATCCGGTCATCTCATTGTGATTCACTTCCGGAAACGCGTTCCAAAACGCAGGAATTTTTGCGGTCTCGTTGAACTTTATCTTCCAGTTCTGCGCCAGGGTGGCGTTCTGGCGAGACGCATAGACCACCGGCGCGTATCCGTGCATGCGACCCGCGAGATCTTTTCCCTCCTGCTCCAGATGAACCATGCGGCTGGCAAGGGGCGCGGCAAGCGCCGCGATCTCGTCCAATGCCTGATGCTCGCCCATCAGACGAAGCAAGGCCTTTATACTCAAACCAAGCGCTGAGCGGGGCTGGATGCCGGTGTTTGGCAACGGAACATACGGGACGCCCGCGTCCCGCGCCAAGTCCCGCAACCGGCCGCCCGCAGATACGGCTGCGCGGGCAAGCCCGCGCCGCCCGGCTTCTTCAAACCCGTCAATCGTCTCCTCGGTGTTGCCCGAATAGGAACTCGCAATGACGAGGGTAGTTGCGCGCGCGCCATCGGAAATATACGGCAGCCCATAATCCCGATGTGACGCGATGTCCAGCGCCGGCTTCCACGCATTCAAGAGTCCGGGCGCCAAGTTTGACCCTCCCATGCCGAGCACCACGTATCGTTCGTATGCGCCGAGTTTTCCTTTGTTCTCAATCTCCGGCGTAAACCCCAACTGCGCCGGAAAATTCTGTATCGCATCGTACATCATAATAAGAGAGAGCGCAGAACGCTCCGCAACGCTTTGCTCATACTCAAAACCCCCTGCCGTGGGGAACGAGATTCTCACCGGGCACGGGCGCGAGCCGCGCTCGCTTATGCGGCTTTTTTTGCGCCGGCCTTGCCGAGAATCTTAAACATCTTCGTGCCGCAGACGGTGCAAAACCCCGTCATCGCGCGCCGCTCCTGCCCGCCCTTGCCCTTCATGGCAACTTCCCGGGCGTCCTTCATAGCGCGCTTCTCGCGACACTTTACGCAGTACGCCGTATCCATATCACGATCTTACTCCCGCGCGCAAAAAATAGCAAATCGCGAAAAAAGGCGCCCGTGCCATACGGCCGAGCGCCAGATACAAAACAAAGAACTGCGGCGTCAGAGAGATGCCGTGAGAACCAAATCCTCCTGTTTTTCCGACAACAGTAGGTGTATAGCGTCTGCGTGCGCATGCCGCTGTTCTATTTCCGATGCGTCTCACCTCGTATGTCCCGCCCGATCACGACATTCTCACATTCTTAAGAATGTGAGAATGTCGCGACGAGCATTACCGCAATGATAAAAAGTATGGTGGGCGTGCCAGGGATCGAACCTGGGACCTTTACATTATCAGTGTAACGCTCTACCACTGAGCTACACGCCCGAATGAGAGAGGCCATCTAAAAACTCTTCTTCGTGGCGAAATCCCGCAATTCCGAGCGAGGCAAGGAAGGACGACGAAGGCGTACTTGGCTAAAGTACGCCGACGAGGACTGACGCAGCCGCAGCCGGAATTGCGGGATTGCAGTAAAAAAGGGAGTTTTTAGATGGCCTCAAAGAGAGTGTAATCAAAACCCGCCACGAATTCAAGTCGGGGCGGGTTTCGGATATCTGGAATATCTCGCCGTCTACGGCACGACGTCGTAGAGAGGAGCGGCAGTGCCGTCAAACGGGGTGCCGACGGGGCCGAATACCGCCCCGGCCGCGCACACCGGATTGTTGTCCGTGGAATCGCAGTCCTTGTCTGCGGTGAGCGTGGGATTGGCGGCCTCCTCCAGCGCGGCGCCAAGATGATATGCCGCGCGCGGAGAAGCCGCGTTGGACGTATACCGATAGCAGTTGGGCACGGCATTGGGGTCGCGCGGAATCGTGGGAATAAAGCCGCCGGCAACGAGCGCTTCCAGGCCGTACGCCGCCGCGGCGTCGCAGACGGCGCTCGCCGCCGGATACTCGGGTACCGACTGGGAGTTATAGTAGAGTTCCAATGCGATCTGCAGTTCTCTGATATCGGCCACGCGGCGCGCGTCGCGGGCCTTGAGACGCGCGATGTTGAGCGACGCCAGAGTCATGGACGCGAGGATGCCGATGATGGCAATCACGACCAAGAGTTCAATGAGGGTAAATCCGCTTTTTTCTTGCACTGTTTTCATAGGCCTATGATACCTCCCAACGATATGCCTGTACAATGCGGTTTTCCCCAACACAAAAATTCCGTTCGCCATGACGGGTTGCGTGGAGTATATCCTTCCAGCTGTTCCGACCAATCCCGATACTGTCGGGACCGCAGGGTCTCGATAAAGATTGAGACCAACACTCACCGCGCGCTTTGAAACAAAGTGCGCGGAACGACCTGGGGATGTCCGCATTTCGCAGAAACAGCCATCCGTCCGCGTACGTCCGCGGCGCGCATGTCCGCGATGGTCTGCGAAACACGGAGTGTTTGAATCCCTAAAAAGAAATGTTCCATGAACAGCTTCCGCTACCCATGCCTTGTTACGACTTCGTCCCAATCACCGAACTTAGGCTGGGCCATCATGCGATGGATTTTACCTACTCCCGGCTTTTTTGACGTGACGGGCGGTGAGTACAAGATTCGAGAACGTATTCAGCGCCACATGGCTGATTGGCGCTTACTAGCGATTCCACCTTCATGGAGTCGAGTTGCAGACTCCAATCCGAACTGGGGCGCGCTTTGATGGGATTAGCTCCGGCTCGCGCCTTGGCAACCCATTGTACGCGCCATTGTATCACGTGTGTAGCCCAGGGCATCAGAGGGCCACGCTGACCTCGCGTCATCCCCTCCTTCCTCCCCCCTCTTTGCGCGTAAGCGCAAAGAAATATTTAAACATTTAAATATTTAAATATCCGCCTCTTTGCTCGCTTCGCGAGCAAAGAGGGGGGCGGTATCGCCTGACACGTATAACAGGCAACAGGGGTTGCGTTCGTTACCCCACTTAAGGGAACAGGTCACCCCACGAACTGACGAGGGCCGTGCAACACCTGTCCCAACGTCCTTGTGAGAAGATACTCCTTTCGGAATATCGTCGTTGAGATTTCTAGCCCTGGTGAGGTTCCTCGGTTGTCGTCGAATTGAACCACATGATCCACCGCTTGTGCGAATCCCCGTCTATTCCTTTGAGTTTTAAGCTTGCGCTCGTACTTCCCAGGCGGCGCGCTTAACGCGTAAGCTAAGCCACTCGGAGGGTCGATACTCCGAACAGCGAGCGCGCATCGTTTAGGGCGTGGACTACAAGGGTCGTCTTGTTACAAGAATCATGAATCAAAAATTATGAATCATGGTTCCGGACAGGATATTTCTACCCGCCTCTGCATGTCGCCATGCAGTTCGGACTATATCTTGCGGACGCAGTTTCCAATTTCCAATTCCCAATTTTCAAAAAGAAAAAAGAATGGGCGGGTTTTGCAGCCGTTGGCTCCAAAACCCGCAAATTGTTCACTGCACCGCCTCAGCGTGTAGTCTCTGAGGGAAATTAAAGACCAGCAAAGTCCGGGAGATCCTTGGGAGAAATGTCTTTTTCTATTGTGGCGGTTATCTTTGTCAGCTTGATCACGCGTTGTGAACGTGTCTGTACACCCGCTAAGCAATATATCATTGCTAAGTTCTCCATTGACTCATGCATCTTACCCTTATCACTAAGGTGGGTCGTATAAACAATCTTTTTTTCTTCACCCGTCCGATCTCTCACCAAGGATTCGATTGTGAATTCTATCATTCTTTCTCCCTCCTTTTTCCTTCAATTCTTCCCTGCTGATTTGCCGCACTGGACGCATTGTCACCAAGTGCGGAATCTATCCTCAATAATTCTCTTTCTGTCATCCCCGACTTGATCGGGGATCCAGTTTTTTATTTCTGGATTCCCGCTGGAGTTTACCCTCGCGAAAGCGGGGGCGGGAATGACACCGAAAGTTAAAAACAGATTCCGCACTCGGTAGCGCCAGATACCCCGGCTCTTCCAGCATACAGCTAAGTTTGCGATCACGGATTACTCCGCGAAAGAGACACCTTTTGTTCCTTTTCATAAGAGCGGAACACGGATTATCTAATCCTTTTTGCTCCCCACGCTTTCGTCTCATGAGCGTCAGGAAATGGC
>JBBTVQ010000009.1:0-3817 GCA_038063095.1 Patescibacteria group bacterium | reverse complement strand
GCGGAGTATTTTTTGCAGTTTTTCTTTTGCGTGTCCAATCGTCTCAATCCGGTTGTGGAGAAAATATACTTGCCCTCCGCGATTGATCTCGTGTCGCACGGCTTCGCGGATGATACGCGCGCCGTATGGGAGCACGGCGGTGGCGATCGCGGTGCGTCCCGCGGGCGGGGTGTCAATGCGCGAGACGTCCCGGAGGCGTGCCAGCGCCAGGGAGAGCGTGCGCGGAATGGGGGTTGCCGAGAGCGAGAGAATGTCTACCTCGGGGCGCATTTCCTTGAAGCGTTCTTTCTGCCGCACGCCGAAGCGCTGTTCCTCGTCAATGATTACGAGTCCGAGATTTTTGAATTGCAGGTCTGAGGAGAACAGGCGGTGCGTGCCGATGAGCAGATCCGCGTGGCCGTGGGCCGCGGCGCGGACGGCCTCTCTGCTCTCCGCCGGGGACGTGAGGCGCGAGAGGAGCCGTATGGCGACGGGGAACGCTGCAAGTCGTTCGCGAAACGTCCGCTCGTGCTGGGTCGCAAGCACGGTGGTAGGGGCCAGCACCGCCACCTGTTTGCCCGCGAATATCGCCGCAGCCGCGGCGCGGACCGCGATTTCCGTTTTTCCGAACCCCACATCGCCTGTCAACACTCGGTCCATCGGGCGTTCTGCTGCCAAGTCATTCATAACCTCTTCTTCGGCCCGGCGCTGGCCTTCGGTCTCCTCATAGCCGAATGACGCAGAGAGTTGCGCCATGTAGTCCGCGTCCATGGCATACGGCGGCCGCGCGGCACCCAGTCGCGCGGCGTAGAGCGTCAAGAGGGAACGCGCAAGTTTCTCCGTGTCCTCGCGTACTTTTCTCTTGGCACTGATCCAGAGCGAGCCGCCGAGGCGGTGGATCGCGGGCGTGGTAAATCCCACATACGGCGTGAGTCGATCTTTTTGGTCCACCGGCACAAACAGCTTGTCCGGCTCTCTGCCGGGTGCGGGCGGCGCATATTCAATCACAAAAAAACCATCCGGAGCCGTCTCTGTCGCTTGGTCTTCTGCGCCTGTCCGCGTTTGGGTTCGTGTCCGCGTCTGTCCGCGATAGATTCCGATGCCGTGGTCCGCATGCACCACAAAACTTCCCTCCGCCAGTGTATTTATGGAAGTCCGACTTCCATAATTTCGGCGCGGGAGTGCCACGGGCGTCGGCTGACGATAGGGGGCTTGTTCTTGCGGATGGATTTCCGCAATGGCATTTCCCGCAAATTCAATCGCGTACGGGTGCGCCTCGTTGATGGGCCACACGTCTATGATGCCGCCGCGCACCGCAAAGAGTCCCTTGCCCACCGCCATGCCCGCGCGTTCGTACCCCATGTCCATGAGCCGCCGCACCAGGAGCGCTGGCTTTATCACGAGGTCTTTTTCCAGAAACAGCGCGTTGTCTCGCCACCACGGATTCGTATGCGCGGCTTTTTTGATCTGCGCTTGGTTTTCGGAAAACCATAAATCGCCCCGTTCCAGATTGTGGGGGGATACCGAGGCGATCAAGAGTTCCTTGCGGTCCTGCTCTGACATTCCGTGGTGTGTATAACCTACTCTTGTATGCGGCGCCGCGCAAGTGTATGATTCGGATAGATATAAAACGCTCTTTCCAGCAAAAGCGAAAATGATATGCCTGCCGGCTGTTTGCTGGCCGGCAAATCCGAAACAGAAGGGAGGTGATTAGTATGCAAGCGGTCTTGTCAGCGGTGTTGGCGTTTGTTTTCGTCGTTGTTGCGGCGGCAGTGCTGTATCGCGCGGGCTCTTTGTGGTTCGCGGGTGAAGGCTTTGACGTAGCACAGCAGATCGGCAACGCCCTCAATGCCATCGTGGTCTTTGGTGCGCTCGGGATTCTCTACGCGGTGGCTGCAGGGTACGGAGTCGTGCTGCCCCTGAAATGACGCTTCGCGGGATGTATGAGGAGCCGCTGCCTCATGGCGAGGCGGCATTATGACAATGCGTGTGTCTCATCCGCGCCCCTGCATGTTTGAGCGGATGTGAATCAGCGCGAAACGCGCTGTCGCGACGACAGCGCCTCGGGTTTTCCGCGGGCGCTCCCGGCGCCTGTATGCCCTCTCAACGGCTTGCTCTCTATCGCTTCCCCACGTATCTTCAATCATCTTCAACAACAGCCCGCGTTTTTGCGAACGCGGGCTGCCTCACGTACGAATAGGTTTTTTATGAGAGCCATCAGGGGTGCGTCCCTGATGGCTCGTTGTTCTCGGAGGATGATAGACGTGTGAAAAACTTGTGTCTGTGTCTTATGCTCGCCGGGTCTATGCCGTTGTTTCCTCTTTTTGCGGCGTGGTCGGTTTTTCTGCCACGGCCTCCTCCGTCTCTGGTTCTCCCGCGGGCTCTTCTGCAGGTGCGACTGGGGCTTCTTCCGCCATGGCTGCGGCTACCGGCTCACCGGCGGACGCTTCCGTTGCTACCTCCTCTGCCGCCACCTCTTCCACCGGTGCCGCAGCGGGTTCTTCCGCAGACGCTTCTGCGTGAGGTTCTTCTGCTGGGGCCTCGGTTTCTACGCTTTCTTCAGGCGGTGCGGCCTCTTCTACCGGCGCCGCTTCTGGCTCTGATGTCGCTTCGCTCACCTCCGCTTCTGTGACTGGTGGCGCGCCGCTCTCAAACACCACAACGCCGTCTATGGTAAGAACAAGGTGAGGCATATATGCCTCCTTTCTTCCTCCGAGCATGATAATGATACCTCCCGCGCACTCTTGGCGCAAATGCAGCGTGTTGTCCACACTACAAGTCATCTCAAAATTGAATTTTGGCCTATTCTCGTCATTCCCGCGAAAGCGGGAATCCAGCAGATAGGCCGTTTACTGGATTCCCGATCAAGTCGGGAATGACAGAAAGCCATTTTCGAGATGGGTTCTATTCACTCCGGCACTCTTAAGAATGGTGAGCGCCGGGGACCCGTGGACGCTTCAGCGGTTATAGGCATTCATCGCGCGGTCAGGGCCTTTGGCGGCGGCGATCGCAATGGCCGCCACTGTTTTCTTGATCACTTTTTTGACGAGACGCTGCTCGTCCGGCGTGAATTTTTTGAGCACGAGTTTGTCCGCCGGGATGTCGCGCTTGCCTGCGATGCCGATGCGGAATCTCCAGAACTCGCGGGTCTTGAGGCCGCGGATGACGGACTCCACGCCCTTGTGGCCTGCCGAGCGTTTGCCGAATGAGAGTTTGGCGCGCCCCAGCGCGATATCCGCGTCGTCATGAATCACAAAAATATCTTTCGGTTTTGTCTTGAAAAACCGCGCGGCCGCCGCGGCGGTGGTACCGGATTTATTCATCATCGTGTCGGGCAGGATGACAACGATTTTTCCTTTGCCGACTTTCCCTTCCACGACTTGCGCGTTCCACTTTTTTTCAAATCGAAATGCGCCGAAGTCATGCGCGGCTGCAAACGCCTCCGCAGTACCGCGGCCGATGTTGTGGCGCGTATTTTTGAATTGTGCGCCCGGATTGCCCAGGCCGAAGATAGGAATCATAGTGAGACGATTATATCAGGATTAAAAAGAATCCGCAATCGGATTACAGGCGCGAGGACGGCTAAAACGCATTATCACAACATTCCAACGATCGTTGGAATGTTGTGATACGGAGCAAAAAAGTCCGCGTTGGCTGGTGTCAACGCGGACACACACTTGAACCATGCCATGTCTGGAGAATGAACGCGCTATGTGATATGGAGGGCGATGTGGCTGAAATCGCCAAAGAGCACGATGGGCTGCATGGCAACCGCCTCATCCCAGATGTAGGGATTCTCGGGGATCGGGTTCAACAGAAAGATCGGTATCCCGCGCCG
>JBBTVQ010000008.1:0-4355 GCA_038063095.1 Patescibacteria group bacterium | reverse complement strand
CTCGGTGTTCTCGGCCGGATGGCCGAGCCCCGTGAAAGCATGTCATGCTTTCACGCCCTACCTCCTCGCTTCGGTCATTTGTGAACCAGCCCTCCGCAGTTCGCGGGAGAGCGGGGCGGCTCGCTCTTGGATGGTATGCGATCAAAAAACGCCTCAACCCTGCCTATTCGCTCAAAAAATGCCTTATGTAAGGCATTTTCTTTGTATGCTATTGACTTTATATTTGTATTGATGTATAATGATATTATAGTTCTTTGACCCCAACCTCATACTTCTTTATCCAGCGAAGCATTGAGTTCCGATGCCTCGGGATTGAGTGCTTCGCTGGAGTTCAGCGATGCGTCTCCACGGCACGCCGCGGATCGGCGTGTCATGCAGTACACTCTTTTGCCCAAGTCCGCGTGATGCGGCAACGGGCGAGGAGATAGAGATGGACAGGATACTAGATCGTTTTTATGCAGTATTGTACTCGGTGGCATCGTTGGTTTGTGCCATCGTGATAGCGACATTGTAGCGAACGCCCTGATCGCGAGTGTTCGGGGCAACAGTACAGGCGCGGATTCTTCGGAATCCGCGCCTGAAAAATTTTGCGCATGCTCTTTACGCTGCCTCGCTTTATTATTTGAACGGAAATATAATAGCCGCAGATACCAGCATGATGACTTTTTATGCAAGTGGCGTATTCTGTGTATGGCGTGCCGATTCGCCTGACCAGCGAGCGATGGACGCATATTGTGAATATGGCGGAGACCGCAATCAGAGAAGTAATCAAAACCATTCCGAACTTTTTCCGCATGCCGTTCCCGCATGCGTGGTTTGACTACGATAAAGAGGCGGACGCCTTGTATGTTTCTTTTGTCCGTCCCCAACAGGCAACCGACAGCGAGATGTCGGATGACGGCATTATCGTCCGCCGTCGCGGCAAACAGATCGTGGGTCTCACCATACTCAACGCGAGCCGGTTCAAGAAGTAATGGCGGGGCCTGAAAAATTTTGCGCGGATTTTACCCGCGGCGGAGACGCGCCCCCACACCTAACTTTTGATAAAAGTTATGTGTGGGGGTAAATCGCCGCGTTCTTTTTTGAAAGACATCCATTGCGGCAGTGATCCTTTGCTGATTTCCTCACATCACAAATTACAAACCGATCGGTTTATAATTTGTGATGTGAGGCGGTGATGCGCCGCGGATTCCCGCAAGCGCTGTGTGACGGAGGAAAAGAGCGGTCATGAGAGGCGGAGGAGTTTTTCACTCGTGCGTACGGAATGCGTTTTTGATTTTTGGGGTCGGCGAGCGCCCGAGCAAGCCGCGCCGAGTCCTCCGTATCCTCGCGCATCTCCTCATAGGAGCGGTAGGTCTCCCAATCCAGCACGACATAGCGAGGGGAGCCATTCTCCTTGATAATCGCGGGTTTTTTCTGCCGTATCGCCCGCGCGATACTTTTTACAGTCATGGGCGCATTGTATACTATGAAGACGCATGCCGCAACTATTGACTTTTTATTTTTTCTGATATAATAAGGGTACTTCTATGGCAATAGGGCCGGGGCCCATGCCCCCGTACAATCAGTTTACGATCAAGGCACAGGAGGCGCTCAAAAAGGCGCACGACTTGGCGCTGGAGCGCTCGCACCAGCAGATTGACGCGCTGCATGTCTGTACCGCGCTGGTTCTGCAGGAGGAGGGCACCGTGGACGCGATATTGGAAAAATTGGAGGTTGACATCTCGGCCTTTGCGGATCGCCTCTTAGAAACATTGGACGCCCTGCCTCGCGGCGCCATGATCGCGACCCCGCTGGGCCAGGTGTATCTGACCCAGGATCTGGCAAAAACCATTGAGCAGGCGCACCGCGAGGCCGCGCAACTGAAGGATGAATTCATTTCAACGGAGCATTTGTTTCTGGCGCTTTTGGAAGTGCAGTCGCGGGCAAAGGAGTTGCTCGGGAATTATGCCTTGAGCAAAGATAGGGTACTCAAAGCTCTCGCCGAGCTCCGCGGTGGACAGCGGATCACGGATCCGGAGCCGGAGACCAAGTACAACGTCATTGAAAAATACGCCAAGAATCTTACGCGCCTGGCACGGCAAGAAAAGCTGGATCCGGTGGTGGGGCGTACCACGGAGATCCGGCGCGTGATGGAGGTGCTCTCGCGCCGCACCAAAAATAATCCGGTCTTAATCGGCGAGGCCGGCGTGGGCAAGACCGCGATCGTGGAGGGCTTGGCGCAGCGGATCGTCTTTGGCGACGTGCCCGAGACCCTCAAAGATAAAGAATTGATCTCGGTGGATTTGGCGGCAATCGTCGCGGGCACCAAGTACCGCGGCGAATTTGAAGACCGGTTGAAAGCAATCCTCCGTGAGATTGAGCGGGGGGGCGGCAAATACGTCATATTCATTGATGAGCTCCATACGCTCGTGGGCGCGGGGGCCGCCGAAGGCGCCATTGACGCGTCTAATATGCTCAAGCCCGCATTGGCACGCGGGGAATTACACGCGATAGGTGCCACTACGCTCCGCGAATACCAGCGCTACATTGAACGAGACCCGGCGCTGGCGCGTCGGTTCCAGCCCGTGGTTGTGGACGAGCCCACGGTGGATGACACGATTGCGATCTTGCGCGGGCTCAAGCCCAGGTACGAAGCGCACCACGGGATCAAAATCACGGACCCGGCGCTGGTGGCGGCCGCCAATCTCTCCTCGCGCTACATCACGGATCGCTTTCTGCCGGACAAGGCCGTGGATCTCATGGACGAGGCCGCCTCATCCCTGCGTTTGGAAATGGATTCGTTGCCGAAAGAATTGGACGAGACGCGCCGGGCCGTCATGTCTCTGGAAATTGAGCGGGCGGCTCTCATGGGTGAGCAGCGCCCCGAGGCCGGGGCCGGGGAAGGAGCCAAAAACGGCACGGATCGCAGGGCACGCGAGCGGCTCAAAAAAATTGAAAAAGACATCGCGGATTTGCAGGCAAGCACTGCCGCGATGGAGGAGGCGTGGAAAAAAGAAAAAGAAGTGATTGCTTCCATCCGCGCCCTCAAGCAAGAAGCGGACACCGCGCGCCAGGAAGCGGACATTGCGGAGCGCGCTGGAGAGTTTGGGAAGGTGGCGGAGTTGCGATACGGCAAGATACCGGAGAGCGAGCGGCGTCTCCACGAAGCGGAGGTGGAACTCAAAAATCTGCAAAACTCTCGGCGCCTCCCGCGCGGGGAAGTGACCGAGGAGGACATCGCGGCAGTTGTCGCGCGCTGGACCGGCATCCCGGTCACCAAGATACTGGAGACCGAGGCGTCGCGCCTGCTCACCATTGAAGACGACCTCAAGCGGCGCGTGATCGGCCAGGAAGAGGCGATTGAGAAGATCGCCAATGCGGTGCGCCGGAGCCGCGCGGGCATCGGCGAGGAGAACCGGCCCATCGGATCGTTTGTTTTCCTGGGTCCTACCGGAGTTGGCAAGACCGAGCTTGCCAAGGCGCTGGCCGAACTCCTTTTCAACGACGACAAGGCGCTGGTCCGGATTGACATGTCGGAATACATGGAGCGCCACACGGTGTCCAAATTCATCGGCTCGCCCCCGGGGTACGTGGGGTATGAGGAGGGGGGACAGCTCTCCGAGATCATCCGGCACCGTCCCTACGCCGTGGTGCTTTTTGACGAGATTGAAAAAGCGCACCCGGAGGTCTTCAACGTGCTCCTCCAGATTTTGGACAACGGACGGCTCACCGACGCCAAGGGCCGCGCGGTCAACTTCAAAAACACGATCATCATCATGACGTCCAACATCGGCAGCGAGTTCTCGCGCGAGATGGGAAAGTTGGGGTTTGCGAGCGCGGACGAGGATACGTCTGCGCGCCACGAGCTGGACATGAAGGAGAAGATCCGGAAAGCGCTGGAGAAATTTTTCCGGCCGGAGTTTCTCAATCGTCTGGATGAGGTCGTGATTTTCTCCTCGCTCTCGCACGCGGTGATCGCGCGGATCGTGGGATTGCAGTTGGAGCGGGTGGGGCAGAGGATGCGGAAGCGCGACATCCAGATGTCGTTTTCGGAGGGTCTCAAGAAACTGATCGCGGAGAAAGGGTATGACCCGAACTACGGCGCCCGCCCCTTGAAGCGCGCGATCCAGACGATCATTCTGGACCCCTTGGCGCAGGAGATGATCGCGGGACACATTGCGGCGGGCGATGCGGTCTTGGCGGATGCCAGCGAAGGCAAAGCGGTATTTAGCAAGGGCATCAAAAAACCCAACAGTCGTTCCCGCATCGCCGCGGTGGTTGCGAAGAGTTAGACGGATTGTCGTTGTTCACCCCGTTAGAGAACGCCCCGCGCGAGTTCTCTAACGGGGTTCACGGCGGGGGGGGGGGGGGGG
>JBBTVQ010000007.1:0-7132 GCA_038063095.1 Patescibacteria group bacterium | reverse complement strand
ATGTTGATAAAATACCCGCGTATTCAGTTTTCAAACTGCTGGAAATACTGGAATATCGGGCGTTTCAGGATATCTTTATTATACTCCTATCCATTGGATTTGTCAAGTTTTGCGGAGAGAATCATCATAAAACGGCTCTGTTGAGCCGTTCTGACGACAAAACCAATGGACGCCTTACCAAAGACACTATTTGCTGTGGCGTTCGTGATAGAGGGTCGCGAAGAAGAGACCAAGAATCACTATGGCTCCGGTAATGTAGATCGCAAGAAGTGGATCCATAAATTTCTAAGTGTTATTTGGCTTGTTTCAACCACCAATACGCGAGACCGTATGCCAAGGCAGTAACCGCTGCGCCCGTCAATACTGCGCCACTCATAAGCGGCCTCCCGATAAGAAGTTGCTGAACAACGAGTGATCCGAACAAGAGTAGCGCCACCCGTTCGCCCCAGTCGGCGAGTTTTTCATACTGTTTACAGGTAAAGCGCATACCCGCCACGCTGCTTATTTTTGCTCTGTATGCCTTCAGTATCAGTATAGGATGTGAAAACCATTTGTCAATTTTATAGCGTCGTGATGGATGCCACCGCGTCTCCCTCGTCCAATTTCATGATACGCACCCCCTGGGTGGAGCGGGAAAGGGAGGGGATTGCCGAGAGCACGGTGCGGATCACCTGTCCCTTGCGGGAGATGGCGATGAGTTCCTCCTCTGCTCCTCCCACGATATGGGCGCTCACCACGGCGCCGGTTTTGGGCGTCACTTTGGCGGTCTTGATGCCCGAGCCCCCGCGCTTCTGTTTTTTGTACTGCAAGAGCGTGGTTTGCTTCCCATAGCCGTGCTCCATCACCACCAATAGATTGACTTTTTCATTTTTCATTTTCAGTTTTTCATTGTCTATGACATCCATCCCCACCACTTCGTCCTCTTTGCCGAGCCGTATGGAACGCACGCCCGCGGCTGCTCTCCCCATGGGCCGGATGTCTTGTTCGCGAAAACGGATGGCCTGTCCTTTTCTGGAAACCAAGATCATCTCATCCTTGCCGCTGGTCAGTTTAGCCCAGCGGAGCACGTCGCCTGCTTTGAGCGTCATCGCGATGAGGCCGTTTTTGCGCACGGTGCCAAACGAATCCGCCTCCACTTTCTTGATGACGCCATCTTTGGTCACCATGACGATATAAAACGATTCTTTCTTTCTTGCTTTTGGCACGGCGAGCAACGACGTCACCCGTTCTTGCTGGCCGAGGGAGAGAAAATTGAGAATCGCCTTGCCTTTGGACACGCGCGTGCCCTCGGGCACTTCGTAGGCCGGCACCTGATACACTTTGCCCGTGTCCGTGAAAAAGAGAAGCGAGGCGTGCGTGGTGCAGGTGAGGAGCCGATCCACCATGTCCTCTTCTTTGGTCTCCATGCCGATCAACCCCTTGCCTCCGCGCTTCTGCACCCGCCAGGCCTCCGGCCGGACGCGCTTGATGTAGCCGCCGCGGGTGAGCACCACCACGACTTCCTCGTCGGCAATGAGGTCTTCGTCAGTCATGGCTTTGGGAGACCGCGCTATCACGTGGGTCCTCCGCTCGTCTCCGTACTTGTCCTTGGCGCCTGCCAGCTCTGTTTTGACCACGCCCCTGATCTTCTGCGGGTCTTTCAAGAGCGCCTCCAGGGATCGCGCCAGCGCCTGCTTTTCTTTGAGCTCATCCTCAATCTTCTGCCGTTCCAGTCCGGCGAGCGTGGCCAGGCGCATATCCAGGATGGCAGAGGTCTGGATGTCGGAGAGCGAAAACTTCTGCATCAGGTTCTCGTGCGCCTCGGCCCGATCCGCGGATTTCTTGATGGTCGCGATCACCGCGTCAATGTGATCCAGGGCTTTTTTGAGACCTTCCAGGATGTGAATGCGCTCTTTGGCGCGGGCGAGGTCAAACGCGGTCCGCCGTACCACCACGACCTCGCGATGTTTGATAAACTCTTGCAGAACGTCCTTGAGCGAGAGCACGCGCGGCTGGATGCCGTCCACGAGAGCCAGCATATTGAGGTGGAATACTTTTTCCAGATCCGTGTGCCGGTAGAGATTGTTGAGCACTTTTTGCGGGTGCGCGTCCTGTTTCAGTTCAATCACGATCCGCATGCCCTCGCGGTCCGACTCGTCCCGGATGTCGCGGATGCCCTCCAGCCGTTTTTCCACCACCATCTGCGCCATTGCCTCTATCATCTCCGCCTTGTTCACCTGATACGGAATCTCGGTAATGACGATCTGGGACGCATTTTTGGGTCCATCTTCTATCTCCGCTTTGCCGCGCATGAGGATTGCCCCTTTGCCCGAGGCGTACGCGGCGCCAATCTCTTTTTCATCAAAAATAAAGCCGCCGGTGGGAAAGTCCGGGCCTTTGATAAACGTCATGAGATCCTCACCGGACGCGGCCGGGTGATCAATGAGAAGGGCGGTCGCGTCAGCGACTTCGCCGAGATTATGCGGCGGGATGTTGGTCGCCATGCCGACCGCGATACCCAACGTGCCGTTGAGGAGAAGGTTAGGCACCACGGCGGGAAGCACCACGGGCTCTTTTCTCGTCGCGTCGTAGTTGTCGCGAAAATCTACCGTGTCTTTCTCAATGTCGCGCAGGAGCTCCTCGGCGAGGCGCGTCATCCGCGATTCAGTATATCGCTGGGCTGCAGGCGGATCATTATCTATTGAGCCGAAATTGCCTTGGCCATCCACCAAGGGATAGCGTAGAGAAAAGTCCTGCGCCATACGGACAAGCGAATCATAGATTGCCGTATCGCCATGAGGATGATACTTCCCCATACAGTTGTGAGAAATTATTCCGTTTGCAAGAAACTCGTGATCGTCCGCCACTTGAATATCGTATGTTTCTTCCGTGTTCGTGATTTCCACGCGAGCAACCTGCAAAAAAGTGATTGCATCATTAACCAACGTATGTACCAGTGAGGCAAGCGGAGAACCAATTCTCTGTAATTTTTCCCCAATACCGAACTCTACTATTTGTCTCGTACGCAAAGGCGTCTCGAGTAAATCGCTCGCATATCTTAATTTTCCGCCCCCTTGATAATGAATCCCCATCCTAAATTTCTTATCCTCCGATGGTGAATAGTACCATCCGCTGCCTACATGCTGTCGCGAGAGCTCAGAAAAGACGAGTTTGCTGCCATAGGGGATGACACCGAAGTTAGACCACAGCCGATTAGCAGGAGCGCGCAAAATCATTCCCAGGCGCGCTCGCTTTTTGGGAGAAGATAGTTTTAGTTCCTTACTTAACTTTTGGGCCTCGCTACCGCAAATCTCCAGCGTAAAACTTTCCTTTGTCGATCGAATGGCGTGCCCATTGACGTTACCGCCGATCTTTCCGGGGGGTCGCGCATATCGCTTGCTGAAGATGCCAAGATGTTGCAGCAGTATTTGGAGCTGACCCACAAGAGTCTCCGATACGGAAGCATAGATACTAGCCGCCCGATCCCGTTTCGAGATACTTCCGTCGCCGTCGATCAACCCTGATACAAAAGCAAAGACAACATCGCGGGGCGAAGCAAAGATGTGTTTCGGAATATATTTTGTGGAGGCATGAAAATCTGATGCGATTTCGCATTCACGAATGATGTATTCGTTAATATCGGCCCTGTTGATCCGTATCGAATAGAGACGCCTCTGCGCGGCGACGCCATTCTGACGCCGCAGCACGTATCGTTTCGTTTCTATGGCAGGACGATACCCGAATTCCTTTTCGAGAAAAAGCGCAATCCTAGTCACAACTGCCAAGTCCTTGGAGCAGAAACCAAGTCGCCGCTTCTTTTGCGATCCATAATCAGCGCTGATCCAGCCGTCAGAAACCAATACTCCGAGGACATACGCAAATTCCGCGCTCAGGATCTTGGGCTGTCCTTTATAGTCGGCGAGGGTCACGTATTTCATCTCCGGATAGGCGGAGCGAATCGTGAGCCACTCCCCTTGACGGAGGTCTTTTGCTTCCTTCCATTCAAAAACGCCTTCCTTGGCGAAGATCTTCAATTTTTGAGACGGTGTGGCGGTAATTGAAATACCATTCGAAAGCGTAATCTTACGGAGCGACTGCGGCGGCATCGTATAGAGCGCCGTCACTGGCTTCACGTCATGCTGCGTGAATACACGATCACCTACTTCAACATGCTGAATAGGCACTAAACCACGCACGGTGCTGATGAGCGTATCTTTTGTAAAGCACTCGCCAACTACCCTCGCCGATTTTACGTATTTGACGCTGTGCCCGAGCCCCATCTCGTGCATCGCGTAGAGGATCCTCCGGTGCACGGGTTTCAAGCCGTCGCGCACGTCCGGGAGCGCGCGGGCCACAATGACTGACATCGCGTAGTCCAGATAGGACTCGCGCATTTCTTCCACTATTTCCCTTTTTTGTACTGTTCCGATATCAGCCATATGCGCTGTCGCTCAAATGAAAAAGTCAAAATGAAAAATGAAAAGATGCGGTATCCCGCTTCGGCGGGATGACTTTTACATTTTGCATTGTCTTTTTTTCATTTTTCATTTTCAGTTTTTCATTTAGAGGTACGGCGGCACGTACTTCGCCGCTTTCATATAGATCGCCTCCGCCGCGCCTGCCAGCCCTTCTCCGATCGCCGAAAAAAGACCTCCGATTCCGGCGGCCCCGGACTCCAGCAGGCCCTGTCCGGTGAAAAACTTTTCTATATCCGCGACGCTGCCGGCAATGCCCGCGGCAGGCGAGGGCGGCTCCAGGCGCTCTGCCACTGCCCCGCCTGCGGGGCGCCGTACCGCCACCGGAATTCCGGGTGTGGCCGACGGTTTTTCAGTCGGCGTATTGAGCGCCACCAGCCGCGAGGAGACGAAGGATGTCCAGAAGCCGAAAAACCCGATGCCCAAGACCGCGATGGAGATACCCGCGAGGATTCTACGCGTATCTTCCGGAAGCGCATGGATGGATATAAGGATATTTTTCATCACGTGATCCGTAACGCATAGCCCATAACGCAGAGCGCGATGGGAGCGTTTTGCGCTACGGGTTATGCGCTATGAATTATGCGTTACGCGTTATGCGATCTTCAGCACGACCACGGTCGCCTTCCCTTCCTCCGGAATGTCCTTTTTCTTGAGCGTCAGTTTCTCCGCGGGCTCGGTTTTGGACGCCCCCATCTCCTTGAGAAACTGCTCCACGCCTTCAAGATTTGCCTTGACCCCCGGCAGTTTGTAGTGCATAGGGATGACATACGCGGGTTCAATTTGCTTGACGATCCTCGCCGCGTCAGCGCCTGCAATCGTATAGGTGCCTCCCACCGGAATCATGAGGATGTCTATGTCGCCTATCTCCTCCAGCGTCTCGTCCCGTACTTTCTCCTCGCCAAAGTCACCCATGTGGAGCAGCGAAATCCCCTCCATGTCTATCCGGTAGATCGTGTTGAACCCCCGCTCCTTGCCCTGGACCCGATCATGATACGTCGCGATACCGCGCGCCGTCACTCCTTGCACCTCATATTCGCCGGGGCCGGAGATGACAAAAGGGCTTCCGGCCAAAGCCGCGGCGTTGTTGTGGTCAAAATGCCCGTGCGTGACTAAAACGATGTCCGCTTTGAAGCGCGGCGGGGTGAGGCCGATCTCTTTGGAAAAGGGGTCAATGGCGACCGTGAGCTCGCCGGACTGCACCCTGAAACACGCCTGCCCGTACCATGTGATGACCATAGAAACGAGGGGTTAGGATTTAGCCATTAGGATTCGGCGGACTGATAAAATCATTGTAGCAAAAAATCATCCGCGTGCCAAGTTGAGATGAGAGAGTTTGGCGAATAAAGCCCTTTATCCGCGCCCCAAACTAAGTTTTTTGGCGTCAAAACTTAGTTTGGGGCGTCCTACGCCCGCGCCGGAGACCATTTTCACCGAACTCTTCATTGGTTGGTTGACATTGCGGCCTTTTTCACAGTATCATAGCGGTATGCATAGATTTACAACGATCATCAATCGCGAAAATAAATGGTATGTTGCCCGTTGCGTTGAACTGGGGGTGGTAAGCCAGGGCAAGACCATAGAGGACGCGCAAAAGAACCTGAAAGAAGCCGTGGAGCTCTATCTTTTCTCCGACTGATTTATTTCAAAAAAGATGGTTTCTGATTCGCAACTCAAATTTATTGCCGACATTCTTATCACCATCGGCGAGGTATGTTTCGCTTCTCTCATTATTCCCTACCTCACCATGTCGGGATTAAATCCTAATCAGTTCATCGGCGGACTCATTGCCACCTTTGGTTCATGGATCATAGGATTGGTCGTCATTAAAAACATTTCGTAGTCCCTCAATTATGGAGCTTTTTTACTTTACCGTCGCAATTATCCTGCTTGCGATTGCCATCGTGGTGTATCCCACGTTGCGCTCAAAATCCCGCCAATAACCGCGGGGAAACAAATCGCGGGCCAAAACAAAAAGGGGTTTGTGATGAGACCCCTCGTAACTCAGTTGCTGAAGCGTGTGCGCGCTTCATGATTTACTCCTTGGCAAGCGCCGTGCTTGCCGAATGACCCCCCCCTACTTACGCTTTCCCAAAGATCCCAGTCCTCCGGAAACGCAGTATGGGCTCGTGCCGATCTTCTCGCGCATGGTACCTATATCCACTTCCGTAAACTCTCCTGCCTTGATTCGCCCCAAGCACTTGGCAACGCATTCACGCGTTACCAGTATGGCGTTCTCGTTGCCTCGGCGGACTCGGTCTCGCATATTACGCAACGGCAAAAAGTGTCCGTCTCCTTCGGTAATCCTCTCGGCTAAACGGAGACGGTCGACGACAATCCGTTGCGTAGGGTCAACGACATATGTCTCCTCCGCAATGCCGCCACGCTTACCTACGGACACCCACAGCTGTACGCGAAACTTACCGATTTCCGCGGCGAACCCTATCCAATGATACTTTCCTCCCTTGTGTTCAAAGATCTGATCTTTGCCACAGGTACTCCATTCTTCCTCCAGAAACTCAACGGTTTGGATATCTTCCATGGCATTCTCCTTTTTGAATTGCCATGTTGATAAAATGCCCGCGTATTCAGTTTTCAAACTGCCGGAATACTGGAATAGCAAGCGTTTCAGGATGCTTTTATTATACTCCTATCCATTGGATTTGTCAAGTTTTGCG
>JBBTVQ010000006.1:0-17294 GCA_038063095.1 Patescibacteria group bacterium | reverse complement strand
TTAGCCCGCGCGCTGTTGACGTTGGTCAAGACGACGCTGGACAAGAGCGAGATGATGGAGATGACCACCAAGAGTTCAATGAGGGTGAATCCCCTGTGCGATTCGCGCGTCATAGACCGTGCATTAGGGAGTTATCTCCGCGCCGGGCCGGAGACCGCTCGTCGGCGTATCGCGCAGGATTTCGCGCGCCGGAGGCAGGGACGCTCCGCCCCCGCGGAAAAACAAGAAAAGCGAGATAATAAAGATAATGGCGGCCACCGCCATGAGCGTGTATGTCGCAGTCCTCCCATCCCGTATCCTGCCTCCGGAGAGACGGATGACCCAGCGTACCATCGTGGTATATTCGCGGCCATACTCATCCGTCATCGGTACGGCTTTTTGTTCCTGAAACGCTTCGGGATGGTCTTTATTGTATTGAGAGAGGAGATTCATGACAGAAAAATCCCAATGTCCGAACCCCAATGACCAATGAATGACTAAATCCTAATGACTCAAAGCGATGTTGGGCATTGAGTCATTGAAGCATTTATTGGAACTTGGGATCTGGGAATTGGACATTAGGGCGTGGGGGGTTTCTCTGTATAGAATATCATGAAATTGTTCAAGCACAGAACACAGTTATCCACACCTTAAAAAAATACCCGCTTGGTTTTGCGGTACCACCGCTCCACTCCATTGAACCGGTCCGCGGGCAGGGAGATGCGGGAGAAGGAGGCCCCTTCCATATCCCGCGGCAGGACATAGAGGTAGAGCTGGGTATAGAGAGGGATCGCGGGCAACACTTCTGCGGCAATGCGGGAAAACTCGCCGAGTGACGCAGCCCGCTTCTCCGCGTCAGTGCTGCGGCGTGCGTCTTCCAAGAGGCGGTCCGCCCGCTTGCTCGCAAAAAACGCGATGTTGAGCCCAGGGTCCTTGATCTGCGAGGAGTGCCAGAAGGCGAAGGGATCCGGCTCGTAGCCGTAGACCTGGCCGAACAAAAGCATCTGGAAATTGCGCGGACGGATGACGCGGGATTCCAGATTTGGAAACGGCAGCGCGTCAATGATGATTCGCACACCCGCGGCTGCAAACATCTCCTGCAAAAGCGATGCGGCGCGCGCGAGCTCCGGGGAGTCGCCGGTGGAGAGGCGGAATTCCAATGACACCGTCTCCGTCTTTTTCTTGTCCTTGACGGTTTTGTCAAAAATACCGTCTCCATCCGTATCCTTCCACCCGGCTGCTGCGATCAATTCCCTGGCGCGCGCGGGATCGTATGGTACCCCGGTCGTGGTTTCTCCCGCGGGTGCCGAGTGGAGCGGCAGCAGGGAGGTGATGGCAATCCCGCCGCCGGTGGTGGCTTGCTCCGCTATGCGCTCCCGGTCTACGGCATGTGAGAGCGCCACGCGTATTTTCTTGTCGGCCAATGCCGGCGCTTGGCGTTCGTTGAAAAATACGCTGAAGACCCGGGGGGTGGCGAGCGATGCCACGCGCGCGGCGTCCGCATTCAATGCATTGGCGCGGGATGCGGAGACAGGGCCAAATCCTTCAATGTCTCCGCGCCGCCAGGCAGCCACCATCTCTTCTTCGCTTTTGAAAAACATGAGCGTGATCTCTTTCAGATACGGGCCTTCGCGGTGGAAGCGAGGATTTCTCGCTACGGTGTACCAGAGGAGAGACCCGGTGTCATCATGCTTGAAGCGTTTGAGCCGGTACGGTCCTGAACCGACAGGGTTGAGGTTGAGGGTGTGCAGCAGCGCTTGCTCCGGCTCCACCGGCTCCCAAAGATGCCGGGGGATGATGCCTTGCGTGAGGTTTTCAACAAAAGGCGCGTAGGCGGTGCGCAAAGTAAAGCGAACAGTGCGAGCATCCACCTTTTCCGTATCCACGCCCTGCCAGTTGAGGCGGAGCGGGCTCTTGTACTGTGCGTTTTGAATGCGCTTTATGGTAAATACTACGTCATCCGTGGTGAGTAGCTCCCCGTCGTGCCAGATCGTGCCTTCGCGCAGTACCACCGTGTACGTCTTGCCGTCTTTGCTGATTTCGTACCGTTCCGCCAGGTCGGGCTGGAGCGCGCCGGATCCATTGTATGTGAATAGCCCGGAGAACATGAGCCGCGCCAGATCCCGGTCCGCGTCCGTGACCGCGTAGATCGGATTGATTGTTTGCGGAGACCCCATGATACCTTCGGTATATGCGCCGCCGACCTGGGGCACGGGCCGCGTGAGCGCCGCATACGCTCTGCCGAGCACGGCGATACCGGAGAGAAGACCGGTGAGCGCCAAAAAAACAAAGAGCCGCTTTTCCCGGCCAGTGAGAATCCGCGGCAGGTACAGGAGCTTGCGGACGGTCAGCATCCGCCAGCGGCGGTTGAGGCGCATGAAGACCGTGAGCATATCCCGTGCGCGCCCGCGAATCATTGAGATCATTGCACGATAACATTAACCGCGGCTCCGGCGAGAAAGAGCAGTGAGAGCGCTATGGTGCCGATAAAGAGCATCCGCTCCACGCCGCGGCGCGTGCGGTAGAATCCAGCGGCCCCGCCAAAGACCGGGGACAAGCCGCCGCCCCGGCGCTGGAGCAGGATCGCGGTCATAAGCAGTATGCTAACCGTGATTTGGAAATAGGTGAGGAGGAGACGCATAACTATATGTATTGTCTACTACGAGGCTAAGCCTCGTAGTAGGGAGATTAGCCCCGATATTATATTAAAAGAAGTAATTGACAATCGCCAACACCGCCGCGATTTCGGCCAGCGTCAGATAGTCGTGCGGCAACGACGGCGCCAGCACCCAGGCGATAATCCACAGCGCCAGCGCATTGACCGCAAATTTCCAGAGGATCTTGATCACGATGGTGATAAATAATCGAGCACTAGTTTGCTGAATAATGTCGTTTATCGCTGCCCCAAACTAAGTTTTTGGGCGTCAGAACTTAGTTTGGGGCAGCGTATGTCCGCGCCGGAGGCAATTTTCATCAACTCGCGTACCTAATTATAGTAGCATAGGTTTCCGTTTGGTACAAACCTGCGGCGCACCTCCTGCGTTCTCTCTCTATGGAGTAGCCAAGAAATCTGTATGAAGGAGGCCAGTGATGTAGTGGCAAGATATTGTTGCAGGTCTTTGTGTGCTGATATACGTTTGGGGTTTTGCGAAGAACAAAAAAATGAGCCGATGTATGCCTTGTGCCTATTTTGTTCTGTTTGAAGTTCCACGTCATACGCCAAGTATCGCCCCGCAGCTCGCGCCACTGGGCTTTTTTCATGCCGCATATCCCTATTGAAGTTCGACTTCAATAGGGATTCAATGGGGAAACTTCGGCAATAACTTCTATAACTTCTGCGGTAAGCTAAGCTTGCGCGGTAAGCTAAGCTTACCGCGCAAACATGCATTGAATATGCAAAGGACGAGCCGCCCTGCTCGCCCGTGAACTGTGGAGGCGCGGAGACAAACACACGAAGCTCGGAGGGAGGGAGACGGAGGCTCCGCCCGTGGATGGCAGGAGAGGTCTTTAGCCAAATGGACTACGGCAGACAGACGGAACACTATATTGTCACGGGCGGAGAACACCGAGGGTTTCCCCCCGAACGAGCGAGTAGTGTTTGTCCGCGCCGCAACATGTGAACGGAGAGTGGGGCAGCGAGGCGACAAGGGCTTGACAGGATATTGGGGTGGGACTATCATGGATATATTCGCGGGCTTTGAGTTGTTTTTCGGCCTCCGGGCCTCTGCCCCGAACGCATACCATAAATACTTCTTGATTTTGCGGTGCTGACGAGTCAACGCAAAAATTAGCATTACCCTTGCAAAGACAAAGGCCTGTTAGGGTTTGTTTTCGTGCGTTTTGTTTTCTTTTGAAAAATATCCGTCCGTTTTTATCATTTTCTCTTTTTTACGGTATGCATAAAAAATACGCGGCGCGATCCGGCAATTCTCACAGCGAGCTGCCCAATCTCGTGGAGGCGCAGCTCGCGTCCTATCAGGGATTTTTCAAGAAAGGACTCCGGGAATTATTTGACGAGGTTTCCCCGGTCCGCGACTTCAGCGAGAAAGAGTTCACGCTGGATTTCACCCAGTTCTATCTGGACGAGCCGAAGTTCAGCGAGGAGGAGGCGCGGAGCCGCAACCTCTCCTATGAGGCGCCGCTGCGTATCCGCGTGCGGCTGACGCAGAAGCGCACCGGGGAGGAAAAAGAGCAGGAGATTTATCTGGGCGACTTCCCGATCATGACCCCGCGGGGCACGTTTGTGGTTAACGGCGTTGAGCGTGTCGTGGTGTCCCAGCTCATCCGCTCCTCCGGCGTATACTTTACGAGCGCCGCTGCCCGCGGCAAGCGGTATTTCGGCGCAAAAATCATCCCCAACCGCGGGGCATGGCTGGAGTTTGAGACCGACGCGGACGGCGCCATGTATGTCAAGATAGACCGTAAGCGCAAGATCGCGGCAACGGCGCTCCTGCGTATTTTCAAACTGACCGATACCACTGCAATCAGCGACATCTTCAAGGACATTGATAACGGCGAGGTGTCCTTTATCAAACGGACTTTAGAGAAAGATCCGACCAAGACAAGCGAAGACGCTTTTATTGAGCTCTACAAGCGCATCCGTCCCGGAGACCTGGCAACGGCGGATAATGCGCGGACACTCATTCAGACCATGTTTAGCGCCGAGCGCTATGACTTGGGCGATGTGGGGCGGTACAAGTTTATCCAGCGCCTCAACCTTCCCAAAGAACACAAAGGCAGGATACTGACGCGTGAGGACTTGATTGCGGTTCTGGGTGAAATCATCCGGCTCAACAACATCGGAGACGCTCCCGCAGACGATATTGATCATTTGGGCAACCGGCGCGTGCGCGGCGTGGGGGAATTGCTACAGAACAAACTCCGCGTTGGGGTGGCTCGCATGGTGCGCATCATCCGCGACCGCATGTCCACATTGGACCCGGCGACGCTGACGCCTGCCCAGCTCATCAACGCGCGGCCCTTTATGGCCTCGCTCAAAGAGTTTTTCACGTCGTCCCAACTCTCGCAATTCATGGATCAGGTCAATCCTTTGTCGGAACTGGAACACAAGCGCCGGTTGTCCGCCATGGGGCCCGGGGGACTCCAGCGCGAGCGGGCCGGCTTTGAAGTGCGCGACGTGCACCCGTCCCACTACGGCAGGATCTGTCCCATCCAGACGCCGGAAGGTCCCAACATTGGGCTCGTGGGGCACCTGGCGGGACACGCCAAACTCAACGAACTCGGTCTCATTGAGACGCCGTACGTCCGGGTGAAGCACGGAAAAGTAACGGACGAGATCGTGTATCTGGACGCGGCATCGGAGGTGAAGTACAACATCGCCCACGCCGGCATTGCGATTGGCGATGGCGGCGCCATTGTAGACGAACGGGTAGAGGCGCGCGTCCACGGGAATCCGTCGGTGGTGGCGCGAGAGCAAGTGGACTTCATGGACGTGTCCCCGCAGCAGGCCATCTCCATTGCGACCAGTTTGATTCCGTTCCTGGAGCACGACGACGCCAACCGCGCCATGATGGGCTCCAACATGTCCCGGCAGGCGGTGCCGTGCGTGCGCGCCACAGCCCCCCTGGTCGGCACCGGCGTAGAGCCGCGCGCGGCACGCGACTCCGGGCGCGTCATCGTGGCGGACCAAGACGGCGTCGTGGAATCGGTGGACGCCCGGCACATCACGGTAAAAGAAAGAAACGGGAAAATCCGCGTGTATCCCTTTGTGTCGTTTCTGCGCACCAACGCATTCACCGCCATCCGCCAATTACCGGTTGCCATGAAGGGGCAAAGGGTAAAGAAAGGCGACGTGCTCGCGGACTCCTCGTCCACGGATCACGGCGAATTGGCGTTGGGGCAAAACATCCTGGTCGCGTTTGTCTCGTGGTTTGGCGCCAACTATGAGGACGCGATTATCCTCTCGGAAAAACTTTTGAAAGATGACCGCTATACCTCGGTGCACATTGAGGACTTCACCTGCGACGTGCGCGACACCAAGCTCGGGGTAGAGGTGACCACGCCCGACATTCCCAACGTCGGCGAGGAAAAACTAAAAAATCTGGATGAGGACGGCGTGGTGCGCATCGGCGCGGAAGTGCGCTCCGGAGACATTTTGGTGGGCAAGATTACGCCCAAAGGGGAATCGGATTTGACGCCGGAGGAAAAATTGCTGCGCGCCATCTTCGGCGAAAAAGCGCGGGAGGTGAAGGATACGTCTCTGCGCGTGCCGCACGGCAAGCGCGGCAGGATCGTGGCGGTGCGGGAGTTCTCGCGCGAGCGGGGGGACAAATTAGAAGCGGGCGTCATCAAGCGCATCCAGGTGGACGTGGCGCAACTGCGGAAAATATCCGTGGGCGACAAGCTCGCCGGCAGGCATGGCAACAAGGGCGTGATCTCCAAGATTTTACCCGAGGAGGACATGCCGCATTTGGAGGACGGCACCCCGGTGGAGATGATTCTAAACCCCATGGGCGTGGCATCCCGCATGAACGTGGGGCAGATCTACGAGACGCACTTGGGATGGGCTGCCAAAAAATTGGGGTATCACGCGGCGACCCCGGCCTTGGCCGGATTTACGGAAGAGGAAATCAAAGAGGAATTACGGAAGGCAGGGCTCCCGGAAGACGGCAAGGTGTGGCTCTATGACGGACGCACCGGCGAGCGGTTTGGCCAGAAGGTGACCGTGGGGTACATCTATGTAATGAAGCTCATCCACTTGGTGGAGGACAAGATCCACATGCGCTCCATCGGGCCCTATTCCCTCATCACCCAGCAGCCCTTGGGCGGCAAGGCGCAGTTTGGGGGACAGCGGTTCGGGGAAATGGAGGTGTGGGCGCTGGAAGGGTATGGCGCGGCGCACACTTTGCAAGAAATGCTCACGATCAAGTCAGACGACGTGCAGGGCCGCGCGTCCACTTATGAGGCCATCATCAACGGAGAAAAGATCAAGGCGCCCAGCATCCCGGCGTCATTCAACGTGCTGGTGAACGAACTCAAGGGCTTGGCGCTCAACGTCCAACTCCTGCCAAAGCAGGCACCCGCGGAGACCGAAGAGATGGAACGCCCCACACTGCCATCGGTGAAAGCCACCCGCGAACGAACAAAAGTAAAGGCGTGAGTCACCAATACAAAAAGCCCCGATACGATCAGGACTTTTTGTGTGGACCCGGCGGGATTTGCACCCGCCTCTCCGCTTACCGAAGACGGAATTCTACTTTATGAACTACGGGCCCGCGGATCCACGGCTGTATCATAAAACAAAAGAAGTCCCTTCTCAAGGACTACTTCTGTCGGTAAGCGGAGAGCCCGCAGTTCATGCAGACCCCGTCTTTAGTTGAATTATAGTCCCGCCTATAGTATTTGTCAATAGCGCTTATCCCCATCATGTTTAGTAAATCAGCTATGCTCAATCCAAAGACCGATGTGAAAAAATTACGAGAGACATGGCAGAAGATTGAAGAGAAGACGCCTCTTGCATCTTCCATTATTTCTTCAAGCGTAATAATAGCGAAATGGATGTTTGTCGGTTTAGTGATTTTTTTGTTGGTAATACTTTTCTTGGATACCATGCAGAGCCCAGCACCAAGATTCCGTTGATCAAAAATAGCGAGTCATTTGCCGCTGGAGCGAACTGTGGAGGCGCTGGCGGCACGGGATAAAACACCAAACGCAGAGCGCAAAATAATATCGTTTGTGTTTTGTAATTTGTGTTTTGTGTTTTGTTTGGAATTTGTAATTTGTGTTTTGTAATTTTTCACAATGATGGACGAACCAACTACTCATCCCAACGATTTTGCGGCTATCGGGTTGCGGCTGGCGTCCCCGGAGGAGATCGTCTCCTGGGGGCATGGCGAGATTGTAAAGCCCGAGACCATCAACTACCGAACCGGCAAGCCCGAGCGCGATGGTCTCTTTGACGAGCGCATTTTCGGCCCCACCAAGGACTGGGAGTGCTACTGCGGCAAGTACCGGCGCATCCGCTACAAAGGCGTGGTCTGCGACAAGTGCGGGGTGGAGGTAACACGCGCCGTGGTGCGCCGCGAGCGGATGGGCTACATCAAACTCGCGTCCCCGGTGAGCCACATCTGGTTTCTCCGCGGGGTGCCCTCCAAAATCGGGCTGCTTTTGGACATGTCGGTCAATGAACTGGAGAAAGTGATCTATTTCGCCGGATACATCGTCACCGCGATTGACGAGAAAGCGCGCGCAAAGACCCTGGAGGAGATAGACCGCGAGTTTAAGATAAAGTCAAAAAATCTGCCGGAAGCGGAGCAGAAGAATCTCCGCGAGATGAAGGACGCGGCGCGAGAAGAGTTGCGCGGACTCAACGTCCACAAAGTGCTCTCCGAGGTGGAGTACCATCGGATGGCGCGCAAGTTCGGCGAGGTATTTGAAGCGTCCATCGGGGCCGAAGCCATCCGCAAAATTTTGGGGAAAATAAATCTGGAGGTACTGGCCACAGCCCTCCAGCGCGACCTGGCCAATCAGACGCCCCTGACTCAGCGGAGAACCCAGCGCAGGATTCAGGCCGCGAGCGACATGCTCCGCGCCAACATCCGGCCGGAGTGGATGTTTCTCACCGTCATCCCCGTGATCCCGCCGGACCTGCGCCCCATGGTGCAGTTGGACGGCGGCAGGTATGCCACGTCCGACCTCAACGACTTGTACCGGCGCGTCATCAACCGCAACAATCGGCTCAAGCGCTTGTTTGAATTGAAGGCCCCGGAGGTGATTACTCGCAATGAGAAAAGGATGTTGCAAGAAGCGGTGGATGCCTTGATAGACAACTCCATCCGCCGCGGCGCCGCTCCCGCGGCGTCCCAGATACAGCGGAGACCCTTGAAATCCCTCGCCGACATTCTCAAAGGCAAGCAGGGGCGGTTTCGGCAGAACCTCCTGGGCAAGCGCGTGGACTATTCCGGCCGCTCGGTCATCGTCGTAGGCCCGGATTTGGAACTGTTTCAATGCGGGCTCCCCAAAAAAATGGCGTTGGAACTGTTCAAGCCGTTTGTGATCCGGCGATTGATTGAAAAAGAGATCGCGCACAATATCCGCGGGGCGGGCAAGCTCATTGAAGATCAGAACCCCAACGTATGGGCCGCGCTGGAGGAGGTGATCGCGGGACGGGCGGTGATGCTGAATCGCGCGCCCACATTGCATCGCCTCGGCATCCAGGCGTTTTATCCGGTGCTCATTGAGGGTGATGCGATCCAGCTGCACCCTTTGGTCTGCCCCGCGTTCAACGCGGACTTTGACGGAGACCAGATGGCGGTGCACCTGCCGCTCACCGATGAGGCCCAGCGGGAAGCGCAGGAGATCATGCTCTCGTCGCGCAACCTCTTGAAGCCCGCGACCGGGGATCCCATCGTCAATCCCACCCAGGACATCGTGCTCGGGTGCTATTTTGCGACGGTCATCCGCGAGGGAAAAAAGGGGGAGGGGAAGATATTCGCGTCCGAGGAAGAGGCGTTGCTCGCCTACGACTTCGGGCACGTGGATTTGCAGGCGCGGATCAAAACACGACTCACGACACACGCAACACGACACCCGAAAGGCGCACCCGAGTTAGTGGAAACCTCGGTCGGCCGCATCCTCTTCAACCGCGTGCTGCCGGACGATTTTCCGTATGTCAATCGGGAACTCCGCAACCGCGACCTGGCGGAGATTGTGACCGGCATTATCAAACGCTACGGCATTGGAGGCACCCCCGAGATTTTGAACCGCATCAAGAAATTCGGTTTTGAATATGCGACGCGCTCGGGCATCTCGTGGGGGATTGATGATTTGCGGCTGCCGTCGGAGAAACCCGAACTCATCCGCGTCGCGCGGGAGGAGGTGGCGGTCATCGTGGATCAGTACCAGCAGGGATTGCTGACGGACAGCGAGCGCTACAACCGCATCGTGGAAGTATGGCAGGGCGTGGTGGATCGGATTACAAAACTCGTACCCGCGACTCTCAACCCCCAGGGCTCCATCTTTAGCATGGTGGATTCCCGCGCGCGGGGATCCTGGACCCAGATCCGCCAGATGGCGGGCATGAAGGGGCTCGTGGTCAATCCGGCGAGCCGCATCATAGAATTGCCGGTGCTGTCCTCATACAAGGAGGGGTTGAACGTGTTGGAGTATTTCATCTCCACGCACGGCGCCCGGAAAGGCACCGCGGACACGGCCCTTCGCACCTCGGCCGCGGGGTATCTCACGCGCCGGCTCGTGGACGTGGCGCAGGATGTCATCGTCATTGAGAAGGACTGCGGAGCCAAGGAAGGACGCGAGATCAGCCGCGCCGGATCCCAGGAAATCAACAAGGGTCTGGGACAGCGGGCGTTCAGCAGAGTGCTTTTTGAAGACGCGCGCGATGCGGACGGAAAAGTGATCGTGAAGAAAGGCGTCATGGTGGGGCATGACGAGGCGAGAATGATCACTGAGGAGAATGTGGAGCGCGTGGTTGTCCGCTCGCCGCTCACCTGCCGGACGCTCCGGGGCGTCTGCCAGGCGTGCTACGGGTATGACCTGGGCAACAATGAGATGGTGCGGATCGGCGAGGCCGTAGGGATTGTCGCGGCGCAAGCCATCGGAGAGCCGGGGACGCAGCTTACCATGCGCACCTTTCATGTGGGGGGCGTTGCCGGCGGCGGGGACATTACCACAGGGCTTCCTCGCGTGGAGGAGATATTTGAAGTGCGGCCGCCCAAGTGGAAGGCCGCGGTCGCGGACGCGGACGGCGTGGTCGCGGAAGTGGCTCTGGAAGGTCGGGAGCGAGTTCTCAAAATCCGGCCGGCAGGGGAAAAGGGGGAACCGCATGAAGTGCGCGCGTCCCAGAACTCCACGGTGCTGGTAGGCCAGGGAGACGAAATCAAGCGGGGCGCCATTCTCACCGAGGGGCACGCGGACTTGAAGGATCTCTTCCGTTTTGCCGGGAAGCAGGCGACCGAGCGGTATATTGTCCGCGAAGTGCAGAAGATTTATTCGCTCCAGGGGGCGCCGATCCACGACAAGCACGTGGAGGTGATCGTGCGCCAGATGTTCGCGCGCGTCCGCATCAAGGACGCGGGCGACACCACGTTCACGCCCGGAGAAGTCATTGAAAAGGACGAATTTCGCCTCACAAACCGTAGGGTGCGCCGCAGGGGCGCCCGGCCGGCAAAAGCGGTGCAACTTTTGATGGGCATCACGCGCGTGGCGCTGTCCACGTCCAGTTTTCTCTCCGCGGCGTCGTTTCAGGAAACCGCGCGCGTCCTCATTGACACTGCGGTGCGCGGCAGAAAGGACGACCTCCGCGGACTCAAAGAAAACGTGATTATTGGTCGTCTTATTCCGGCAGGAACCGGATACCGAAAAACTATTTAGTTCGTCATCACCCCGCATCTTGCTCAAATGTAGGCCTTCTTTGTTTGTTGCCGAAATAAAGGACTTGCCTCATCGCACCATCAAGGGTCGCGCACGCGCGACCCTTTTTTCATTCACTGCAAACACTCTGTTCGATCGAACAGAGTGTTTGCAGTGAAGTGCGTATACCGGTTTGTGTATAAGCGCGGTTGCCATACGCGGGGATTTTTCTTATACTTTTTGGGTATGGCACGGAAAAAGAGTTTGCAGAAGAAGCGGGCAGCGCCGGACGGAGAAGCGCCGGATCAGACGCAGATGTTCGGGGGCGTCGCAGACCACACTAAAAAAGCAATTTTGGCGATCGCGGCCTTCATCGCCGCCATCCTCCTCCTCTTGAGCTACCTGGGCAAAGGTGGGTTGGCGGGCCAGGGGATATACCGGCTGCTCTCCGCACTGCTCGGTAGCGGCTATTTTTTTGCGCCGATCATCTTCGTGCTCATGGGTTTTTCCTTCCTGTTTGGATCCTCGCGCAAACTGGTGGCGCCCACCGCGGTGGGCGGGATTCTGTTCCTCTTCGCGTCGCTCGGCATCCTCAATATCTCTTTCGGCTCCGGCGCCGGCGGCATCGTGGGAGCCGCGGTGAGCGTGCCCCTGCTGCGGCTGTTTGATTTTTGGGCGGGCCTCGTGATTGCCGCTGGAGTATTTCTTATTTCTCTATTGCTGGTTTTTGACATTCCGCTCTGGTGGAAGCGCTACCGTGAAGAGTCCGAGGATGGCGCGCCAATGCCTGACGTGGTACCGCCGGCCCCGCCTGTGGCCCTCCCCGCAGATGCGGACGCGTCTCTTTTGGCCCGTATGGAGGCCGCGATCGCCGCTCGCCTCGGTGCGCATTCCAAAGACGCCCCCCAGGCTGGCGCGACGGAGACGCCCGTAGTGCCCGTGATGCCCGTGCCTGCTGCTGGTACCGCGGACGAAGACACGACAGCGCTCCCGCGCTACCGCGCCCCGCCCACTCGCTACAAGAAGCCGCCGTTTGACCTGCTGCAGGGAGACCGGGGCACTCCGAGTTCCGGCGACATCCGCGCCAACGCCAACATCATCAAGCGCACGCTGGAGAACTTCGGCATCATGGTGGAAATGGGCGAGGTGTCCATAGGTCCCACGGTTACCCAATATACGCTCCGGCCCGCAGAGGGAGTGCGGCTCTCCAGAATCGTGGGGCTCAACAGCAATCTGGCGTTGGCGCTCGCCGCCCCATCCCTGCGGATTGAAGCGCCCATCCCGGGGAAATCCCTGGTGGGTATAGAAGTGCCAAACCGGTCCATTGCGCTGGTCGGCCTCCGCGCGCTCATTGAGCACCCGTCATTTCAGGAACTCCCCCAGCCCCTCATGGTGGCGCTGGGCCGGGATGTTGCGGGCTCCCCGGTCTACGCCGACTTGGCGCGCATGCCCCATCTTTTGGTCTCCGGCTCAACAGGCGCCGGCAAATCCGTTTCCATCCATTCACTCGTGGCATCCCTCCTCTATCACAATGGTCCCGAGATCCTGCGTTTTATCATGGTAGACCCCAAGCGGGTGGAACTTTCCGTATACAATAACATCCCGCATCTCCTGACCCCGGTCATTACGGATGCGCAAAAAACGATCCGGGCGCTCCGGTGGGCTACCAAAGAAATGGACCGGCGCTACGACCTTCTGTCCGGCACGCACACGCGCGATATTGCGGGCTACAACGTGGGCGTTGCCAAGGGAGCGGACCGGGAAGTGCTGCCCTACATCGTCATCATCATTGACGAGCTCGCGGATTTGATGGCGGTGTATCCGCGCGAAGTGGAGGGATCCATCATACGCCTCGCGCAGATGGCGCGCGCGGTCGGCATCCATCTCATTATGGCAACCCAGCGCCCGAGCGTGGAAGTGATCACCGGCCTCATCAAGGCCAACATCACCTCCAGGATCGCCTTTCAGATGGCGTCCCAGGTGGACTCGCGCACTATTTTAGACAACGCGGGAGCGGAGAAGCTGTTGGGCAACGGCGATATGCTCTTTCTCGCCGGCGACTCGGGACGCCCGCGCAGGATCCAGGGCGCCTACGTATCCGAGCAAGAGGTCAAGCGCGTCGCGGCCTTCCTGCGGGACGGGGCGCCGGCGCCCGAGTATGCGGCCGAGGAAGATCTGTTCTCCGGAAAAATCGAGGAGAGCGGGGATGGGCGCGGAGACGATACGGAGTACGGCGACGACGATCCGCTTTATGGCGAGGCGCAAGCGCTCGTCGTGGATGCGGGCAAGGCCTCGGCCTCGTATCTCCAGCGGCGCCTCCGCGTAGGGTACGCGCGCGCCGCACGGCTCCTGGACATGATGGAAGCAAAAGGCGTCGTGGGTCCTGCGGACGGGGCAAAACCGCGAGAAGTGTACGGCAAGAGTCCATCGGACAACGCAGCTGATGTTTTGGAGAATTGATGCGCGTTCAGATTTTATTGCGTAGCGCATAAAGCGTAACGCATAACCCGTAGCGCGACTCTTGCGTTCTGCGTTACGCGTTATGCGCTACGGGTTATGCAGTTCTCCGATGTATGGAATCAACACTTGGCACCGAATTACGGCAGCGGCGAGAGGCGCTCGGCATGAGTATTGATGACCTTGCGCGCGAGGCGAAGGTCGCCGCGCGAGATATCAGAGCCCTGGAAGAAGGCCAGTGCCAGGTATTTCCCGCCAAGGTGTATGCGCAGGGTGCCTTGCGCCGGATAGGCAGGGTGTTCGCGCGCGACGGCGCCGAGGCGCTCATGGAGGCGTTCAATCGCGAGTGGGCGGCGGGGAGCGCTGGCGCAGCGGGCCCGGCTGGGGAGGCGCCACGGCGCCGCCCCAGCGCCGGAATCCGCCTCACCCCGCGGCGTTTGGGCGCCGTCGCCGCAGCCGCGTTTTCTCTTTTCCTCCTCGGATTCTGGGGCATGCGGCTCTCCGCCTTCACGCTATCTCCGGCGCTCTCGGTGGACAGCCCCCGCGACCACAGCCGCGTCTCCACCCCCACCATGGAGGTCAGGGGTACCACGGAAAAAGAGAGCCGTTTGACAGTCAACGGCCGCGAGATTACCATTGACGAGCGCGGTGCCTACAGAGAAAATATAGAATTGCCGTTGGGCACGAACCGTCTGGAATTTGTATCTGAGAGCAGGTTTGGCAAGACGAGTCGGGAGGTGAGATACGTATTCGTGGAATAATGAAAAATTGAAAATGAAAAATGAAAATGTAAAATGTAAAATTATGCACCCGCGGGTGCCTGCCGAAGTTTTTCATTTTTCATTTTAACTTTTTCGTTCCTCTATGGCGGAAAAACCAGCGGAAAAATTGGACAAATCAAAACTCCTGGAATCCACGGTCAAGGAGATTCAGGAAAAATACGGCGAGGGGGCGATCATGAAGTTGGGCGAGGTGCAGAAAGTGGACGTGGACGTCATCCCCACGGGCTCCATCTCCATTGATACGGCGCTCGGCGTGGGCGGCGTGCCCCGCGGGCGCATCATCGAAATCTTTGGCCCGGAATCGTCGGGCAAGACGACCCTGTCCTTGCATATCATCCGGGAAGCGCAGCGCAAGGGCGGCATGGCGGCCTTTGTGGACGCCGAGCACGCGCTGGATCCAGAGTACGCGCGCCGGATCGGCGTCCGGGTGGATGACCTCCTCATCTCCCAGCCCGACAACGGGGAGCAGGCGCTGGAGATCGTGGAGTCGCTGGTCCGTTCCAGCGCGCTGGACGTCATCGTCGTGGATTCGGTGGCGGCACTCACCCCGCGCGCGGAGATAGAAGGGGAGATGGGGCAGCAGCACGTGGGGCTCCAGGCGCGCCTCATGTCCCATGCCCTGCGCAAGCTCACCGCCATCGTCTCCAAGAGCCGCGCCGTCGTCATTTTCATCAACCAGATCCGGATGCAGATAGGGGTCTTTTACGGCAATCCGGAAACCACGCCGGGCGGCAAGGCGCTCAAGTTTTACTGCTCGGTCAGGATTGACATCCGGCGCGCGGCGCAGCTCAAGAAAGGCGATGAGATCATCGGCAACCGCACGAAAGTGAAAATCGTGAAAAACAAAGTGGCCCCGCCGTTTCGCACCGCGGAGTTTGACATCTACTATAACGAGGGCATCTCTACGGAAGCGGATATCATCAACACGGCGCTCGTCCTCGGGATCGCAAAAAAAACCGGCAATACGCTCTCCTATGATTCCATCAAACTGGGGGTCGGCATGGATGCCGCCAAGAATTTCTTGAAAGAGAATCCCAAAGTCGGCGATGAAATTGTCAAGAGAATCCGCGAGGCGCAGAAAAACGGCGGCGAGCATAGCGCATAACTCGTAACGCGTAGCGCGATACGTCTCGCGCTCTGCGTTATGCGCTACGGGTTATGCATTGCGCGACTATCGCGTCGTAAACGGGATGAGCGCCAAATACCGTGCGCGCTTTACTGCCGCGGCAAGTTTTCGCTGATGGCGCGCGCAAAGACCCGACTTCCTACGGGCGTAGATCTTGCCCTGCACGCTCATGAATGATCGCAGCGCCTCGGCGTTTTTATAGTCAATGACGTCGCGATTGGTGGTGCAATAGACGCACTGCTTTTTTGCTTGCTGCATATAATCCGATGCGCGTAGCGCATAACGCGTAGCGCGACCATTACGCTCTGCGTTACGGGTTATGGGTTATGCGCTATGCGTTATGGGTTATACAATCAAAACGGTATATCCTTCACGTCAATTTCTTCTCCGTCCTCCGGCAGTTCAATGATGGGAGTGGGCTCCGGTGTCTGCACCGGCTGGGGATGTCCCGCATCCCCGCCCGCTTGCATCCGCTGTCCCTGCGGTTTTGGCCCCAGCTGGATTTGCTCTGCCACGATCTCGGTTCTGAAGTGTTTGGCACCCTGCGGGTCCTGCCAGGAGCGCGTCTGCAGACGCCCCTCCACGAGGATGGAGCTCCCTTTGTGGAGATACTGCGTGATGATCTCGGCCTGGCGTCCCCACGCCACCACACTGTGGAACTCCGCCTGTTCCTGTTTCTGGCCCGACTTATCGGTGTATCGCCTGTTGGTGGCCACTCCGAACGAGCATACCGCCTGTCCCGACTGGGTCTGGCGAAGTTCAGGATCGCGAGTGAGATTGCCGAGGATGAGGATTTTGTTGAGAAACATGCCAATGTGATTAAAATTTACGAGCTCAATGCGAAGTAAATTTTACTATCACATTGAGCATCCCCCACCGTGCCTTGTGCAGAAAGTATCTGGAGCAATTACTCCAGTCCCGTTCCTGCATATAGTCACCAGTGTGTACTGCACAAAGCACGGTGGGGGATGAGGTTTCGTATTCAAAATTTCTTCGGCGGATGCCTTGAAATTTTGAACGAAGCCCTTATTTCCCGAGTATTTCCTCCAGTTTCTTGTCCAGCGCTTCAAAGTCAAGTTTCTCTCCGGCATCCTCTTGTTCGCGCGGTACTGCCGGGGTCTGTGGTCCTGCTGCGGGAATGGCACGGCCCGCGCCCGCGTCATACGTCCGCAGCAGGGGGCGACGCGTCTCAATTTCTTCTTCCACGACGAGGTGGCGGAGTACCGACATCTCTTTTGTTTTCTTGTCAATGGATGCGATGGCCGCAGGGAGTGCTGCAAACGTAGTCCACCCGAAGTAGGCGTTGCGCTCTTTTTTCACCGCGTAGGCGAGCCGGCGCTTCTTGGCCGTCTCCACGCGCCGGATAGCGCCCTTCTCTCCCTCAATCACCGCAGAGAGTTTTCCCGCTATTCCCAACGTCTCCCCTTCCGTCAGGGAAGGGGACAGGAGATACGCCAATTCATAGTTCTTCGCCTCGGAGTCCATACTATGAATGATACCAGACCCACATACCCTCCACAAGGTTGACTTTTTATCTGATATATGATCTACTTGACACACCGTGATACCCTAAATTCACCCCTCAATCCGAACACTGCGCTGTATGAATCATACCCGCCGCC
>JBBTVQ010000005.1:0-16881 GCA_038063095.1 Patescibacteria group bacterium | reverse complement strand
GCGTTTCAGGATGCTTTTATTATACTCCTATCCATTGGATTTGTCAAGTTTTGCGGGTGAGATCATCATAAAACGGCTCGGTTGAGCCGTTTTATTGGCATCGCATTAAACGACGAGCCACTCACAGTTGAATCCTTAAGTTATACCTGCTACCGTGATGTTGGAGTTGCTCTTTATTCCATACCCTTCGGTGTGGAGCGACCAAAACAGAACGCTACAAGGGGGGCGCTGATATGCGGGAGGCGCGGTATCTCATTGACCGCATGGACACGGTTGAGAAAGAAATAAAGCCGGCTCTTCACGCGGCTGGCGCGATATTCAAAAAGTGGTACGCACTGACCGATATGATATATGCCCCGCCGGGCGCAGGAGCCGATATCCTCAACACCCGGTATCTGCGCTGGCGCATTGCGCACGCCACGGGACAAGACGGACCAGTGATCACCGTGGCGAACAAAAGGACTGTCTGGCACGGGGATACCAAGGAGGATATCATCCTGGTCAGCCGCATGTTTGACGCGATAGAGCCGTCCTTGAATTTTTTGAACGAGGCCTACGGCGCATGGGAAAAACAATTCGCTCTTTCCCGCACCGGAACAGAATACGCGCTGGGAAACCTGCGCATATTTGTAGAGGATATTCTTGTCCCCGGCATCCGATGGAGCGTGGAGATAGAGGGTCCGGATGAGACCGTGATTGCCGCGTGCAGCCGCCTGCTCTGCCTCGGCGATCCAATCCGCGAGTCCGTGCCCTCGCTCGTATACCGGCATACACATGCACTACGGTAGCCCATGATGTTCTCTCATCTCGCCCGACCGCGTCCCGCGCGCCGGGCTTTTTCATTACCCGTAAACCTTGACAAGCAAGAACTATAAGTGTATCCTGATTTTAGATTTTTGATCGACTCTGATGCCAATGCAGAAGAAGGACATATCGCTATGGCTCCTTACAAAGAGCAAGATGACCAAGCCGCTTTTGAAGAGTTTAAGATTGCCCTGGAACGGAGGATGGGCAGGAAATTGTATCGGTGGGCCACGGTTCGCAGTTGCGGCGGCTGTACTGCCTGCTGCAAGACGCATCAGGTGACGGAAGTCGGAACCGATGCCGGAGAATTGTGCCAGTTTGCCGCAATCGGGGAGGGCTGCAGTATTTATGCAAAGCGGCCCTTTGAGTGTCGCCTCTATGCTTGCTGGTGGCTGCGCGGCAAAGGCGAGGAGAGCGACCGGCCGGATCGCCTCAAGGTCGTAATGGATGACCGGGAGGTGACGCTCAACGGCTGGGTTATTGGTGTCGTCGACCTTCACGAGGTGGAGCCGGGCGCCATCAACCAACCGCGCGTGCGACAGCTCACCGACGCTTTTCTACAGCAGGGGGCCGTCGTGTGCCATTGGTTTCTCGCGCCCGACGAGGCCATACTGCCTGGGGGCGAAAGATACACGCGGGCCTACCTTCTGCCCGAAGGACTGTTTACACAAGCCGAGAAAGATCTCTTGTTGGCAACCGCAGAAAAGTAGGATGTGGTTAGATCCTTCAATCTGTCCATTCGGCCCGAGTTGCATTCATGCAACTCGGGCTTTTTCTTTGTCGCTGCCCGCTTGCCAATCCGTCATGCGTTCGCTATACTCTCTTGCATGACTGATCAAGAAATCATAAGCGCAGCGGCCGAGGCCCCGACCGGAAAAGCCGCGGCAGCTGTTGATCGGCAAGCCAGCCGTTCTGAGACGGCGTCTCCGAATGGAGCGCAGAAGCGCCATCCCATGGAGACGCTCCTGAAAAGCGGTAGCGCCGCATTCCCCAAACCCGGAGAACTCGCGGAAGGCACGGTTGTGGAAAAAAAGGGGGGGATGCTGTTTGTGGATCTCGGCATCAAAGGCATGGGCATTGTCTACGGCCGCGAATACAAAGCCGCGGAAGACGTCATCAAGCCGCTCGCCCCCGGAGACCCGGTGCACGCCAAAATCGTGGAGATAGACAACGACGAAGGGTACATTGAACTCTCGCTCAAGGAAGCCGGAGAGGAGAAGCGATGGGTAAAACTCAAGGCATTGCGCGATTCGGGCGAGGCGCTGGACCTCACGGTTGCCGAGGCAAACCGCGGGGGACTCATGATGGAATTGGAAGGTATCAAGGGATTTTTGCCCGCGTCCCAGCTCTCCCTCAAAAACTATCCGCGCGTGGAAGGGGGAGACAAAGAACGCATCCTCCAGGAGCTGCAGAAGCTGACGGGGCAAACCCTGCGGGTCAAAGTGATTGATCTGGACCCCCGGGAGCAGAAGCTCATTTTCAGCGAAAAAGGGGTCGCCTCCGAAGAATCAAAAGCCGCGCTCGCCAAATACGCCGTGGGAGACGTCGTGGATGGGGAAGTCACGGGCGTCGTGGACTTTGGCGCGTTTGTCAGGTTCGGCGAGACGCTGGAAGGCCTCATCCACATCTCGGAGATTGACTGGACGCTCATTGAGGACCCGCGGGCAGTACTCAAGCCCGGCGACCGGGTGCGGGCCAAGATCATTGATCTTGCCAACGGCAAGATCGCCCTCTCCCTCAAAGCCCTCAAAGAAGACCCGTGGGTGAAAATCGCGGAGCAACACAAAAGGGGAGACATCGTGCAAGGCACCATCACGCGCTTCACCTCGTTTGGCGCGTTTGCCGAGGTGGCGCCCCACATCCAGGGACTCATCCACATCTCAGAATTCGGCACGCCCGGCCGCATGCAGGAAGCGGTGAAGCAGGGGGAGACGCGCGACCTCACAATCCTCCTCATTGACCCCAAAGAACACCGTATGTCGCTCGGCCTGCCCCGTAATACAACTTCGGCGATGACATCCCCGCCGCCGGAGGCGGCAGCCGAAGTTGATATACGGGGTATGGCGCGGGAAGATCGGCGCCAAGAAAAACCCGCAGAAGCGCCCGCGATGCCCGCGGCACCCGCTTCCGACGCCGAACCCGCCTAATAATCCCGTATCCCGATTTTGGTAGACATTGCCTCCCCACAGCGCGGGCGTATGGCATCCCAAACCAAGTTTTGACGCCAAAAAACTTGGTTTGGGATGCCGATAGACGACAGTATTCACCAAACTCTATCCCCATCTCTTGACATACGCTTTACATTCTATAGAATGTAAAGCGTATCATCGTATACCCTATACGCGCTCTGTCATATGGAGACCGCAAAACTTTCGCGAAAATATCAAATCGTCGTCCCGCGCGAGGTCCGCAAACAAATGCGCCTGCACGCGGGCGCCCGACTCGCGGTGCGCCCCATAGACCACGACCGCGCGCTCCTGCTCAAGTATCCGGAAAACCGCGCTGCGGCTCTCCGGGGACTCGGAAAAGAGGTCTGGCAGGAACTCGGCGGAGGCACGCGCTATATCCGGCAGGAACGCGCATCATGGCGCAAAAAATCGGCATTGACGCGGTAGTATTTATCTACCTCCTGGAAGACAACAGGCAATTCGGCGGACGCGCCGAACGCCTGCTGCGCGCCGTGGAAACGGGAGAGCGGGAGGCCGTGTTTGCCAGCATCGGCATCGTTGAAATCCTCACCGGACCGAAAATCACGGGGCGCTACGACCTTGCGGCGCAATACAAAGAATATCTGGCCCGCTTCCCGCACCTCACGATTGCGGGGATCAATGAAGCCATCGTAGACCTTGCTTCGGATCTCCGCGCCCGGTACCGGATCGCGACGCCCGACGCCATCCATATCGCGACGGCTCTTGACTTCGGCGCGGAACAATTTTTTACCAACGACAAAACCCTGAAGAAAATCAAAGAAATCTCCGTAGAACTGATCTGATGGTGGGGTGGCCGAGTGGGTAAAACGATGGGTGATCGTTTTACGGGCGTTCGATGCATTGGGCCCCCGGCGGAGGCGTGCGTGAGCGGTTGAAACGGATGGTCTTGAAAACCATTATGCCCGCAAGGGCATCGGAGGTTCGAATCCTCCCGCCTCCGCCGGGGACCTAAAATGCGCCCGGGGCTTTCGCCAAGCAGCGGCGAAAACAAGGCCGCAGTCCTGAAAACTGCCGTACGGGAAACCGTATCGTGAGTTCGAATCTCACCCCTACCGTTTGTAGAGTCTGAGTTTTCTGACCCAAGACTGACACTGACCGGAAAACAGCTTTTGCGAGCTGTTTTCTTTTTTCCGCGCGAGCTTGATAGACGCATAAAGTGTAATTTATAATCGCGTTGTCCCCACTTCTCTTATCGGGAATGTCATACCCGCGAAACTTGTCCTCACGAAAGTGGGGAGCGGGTATCCAGAAAAACAAACGCGAGAGCCAAGAATGGCCTTCTGGATTCCCGCGGGAGTGTACCCTCGCGAAAGCGGGGGCGGGAATGACACCGAAGAGTGGGGACAACGCGTCATAAAATTACATTTTAGACACCAAGGACTGCTCATGATTCTTGAGAAACCCCAAGTTCCATGCATGCCGTTGTCCCCATCCGCTGATTGTGCTATAATACAGTATAATACAGGCGGATATGGCTCTGAATAAAAAAAAGTATCAGAACGCCGTCCTCTATCTGTGCCGAAAGCTCGGCGGGGAGGTGCGCGGCAAGAAAAAGCTGGCGAAACTGCTCTATTTCGCCGATTTTGATTTGTATGAAAAAAGACAGCGGCCCCTGACCGGGGACGCGTATCGGGCGTTCCCGATGGGGCCGCTGCCGTCGGCGCTGGAAAAGATGACCGCGGATATGGCCAAAAAGAAACTGCTTGCCGTTGAAAACGTACAAGAGCGCGACGGCTATAATGCCACGGAGGTCTATCGCTGTATCGCCGAACCGGATACTTCTGTTTTTGACGCGGAGGAGAAGAAAATGCTTGACCGCATTGTGGTGAAATACGGGCACCTGAACGGCAAACAATTGGAAGAGTTGTCTCATGCCGAGGCGCCGTTTATCGGAACCGAATTGCGAAAAGTGATACCGTATGAACTGGCATTCTATCGCGGTACGGATTTCAGCGACGTATGATTGAGTTTCTGTACCACGATGCTCTGCAAAAAGAAATCGCCGCCCTAGAGCGGCGATTTCGCCGTATGCGCGACGGTCTCGCCGCATTTGAACGTTTGTGCGAAGTACAATTTCATCCGACAGATCCCAAACAGATAATCGCGCCCGCAAAACTCCACCGCATAACGCAAAATGACGTTTGGACGCTGTGGAAAATTGAGTTAGTGATACCAGATTCCGGTTTGCGTCCGAATCAATATCCCCGGATGTGGTTTGCGGTGAAGGGTGCGATCATCGCCTTTTTATGCGTTGCGACGCACAGTGATAACTATGACGATGCGGAAATGAACCGGACGGCGTTTTCAAGGGTCTCAGATTTATTTTAGATTTTTAACCGTCAGCTCGCCTCGGTATGCGGCCTGTGTTATGATGCGGGCATGGCCGAGCGCACTATTGACCTACGCCATCAGGAACCGCTGCCGCCAAAAGCGCCAGCGCCGCCGCAGAAAAGGGCTGTTTCTCGCGCGCCGACGCCGCCACCGGCGGCGCTGACCCCCCATTTTCTCCCAAAAGAACCGCAGGCGCGTCAGACAAAAAATCTTCTGGAATGGACCGCGCCGGAGTACCCCGCGGTGGAGCGCGGGCCATATTGGTGGATGCCGCCCTCGGCGGGCGCGCTCGCCTTTGTCCTCTTTGGCATTCTCGTGAAAAGCTATCTTTTCGCGGCGTTTGCGGGGCTCGCCCTCCTCGTAGCACTCCTCTATGTCCGCCGCCCGCCTCGCGCGTACCGCTTTGCCATCTCCCCGGAAGGCGTGTATATAGGAGAGACGCGCCACCGCTTCTCGGACTTGGAATCGTTTTGGATTTTTGAGCACGGAGAGCAACTGGAATTGTCGCTGGAGACGAAAAAAGGCCGGATATTCCCGTACCTGGCACTCCCCTTGGGAGACGTGCACCCCAATCGGATCCGGCAGGCGCTCTCTGATTTCCTACCGGAAAAAGAGCACGCGGAACTCTTCACGGACCAGATCGCGCGCAGCATCGGATTTTGAGAATGAAAAACTGAAAATGAAAAATGTAAAACGAAAACGCAAAATTAAAAATGCGTCCGCCAGCGGGCGGACACAACGATTTTTCATTTTTCATTTTGATTTTTTCGTTTGAGCAGCAGCGAACGCCCTCGTCGTTCAACGGACAGGACAGGAGCTTGCGGAGCTTCAAATAGGGGTTCGATTCCTCTCGAGGGCATAGAATGAGACTTTTAGCGTTCTAGCCACGCTAGAAATATTTAGATTTCACAAGTCTCGGAAGTTCTGATATCGAAGGAGAAATTTTTAGAATGGCAAATGGAAAATCTTTTGAAAAAGAAATGGTTTTTTGATTGTCGGACAGAGGTTCTTTGTTAGAACCTGCTAAAATTGACACATAGTGTCATTTTAATGATATGGCAGTATATTGTTGCTTAGATTAAAATCGGTTTTTAAGCTGATTTATTATGAGCAAGGTAAAATTCATCAACAGATATAATTTAAGAGTCGCCCGTGAAAACATGGGTTTCAACGCGCGGCAGGTTTCAAAAAGTCTTACAACTAGTGAGAAAGACATTGTTTCGATTTGGGAAAGCGGTGATGGTTTTCCGACATGGTCACAGATAAAATCTTTGGCAAAAAAATACAATATCTCAGAACTCGCATTTTTTTCAAGTAAAAATATACAGGAAAATAAAATAATTCCCGATTTTAGGATTGGTATCAAAGAAAAAGAAACGGATGATGTTAAAAAATTAATAAATTTAGTACTAAAAAGACAGAAATGGCTAGAAGATGTCTTAAAATCAGAGAAATATCCTCAGAATAAATTGATTGGGTCGGGCGGTGGCATTCGCTCACCATTAGTGTTGGCAACTTTTGTCTTGAAATCATTAGGAATAAATTTGGAAGAAATCAAAGCCATATCCGGCTTCAGTTCAAAAAGGAAAACGCTATCTTACTTAATAGATAAAGCAGAAAACAAGGGGATATTCGTTGGGAAGACAATTTCTTATCATAGAATTGAAGTTGAAAAAATGAGGGGCCTTTTTGTCGCTAGTGATTACGCGCCTTTTATTGTTTTGAACAGGGCAGATGCACTTTCCGCACAAATTTTCTCACTTATACACGAATTGGCACACTTTTTTAGAAAGAGTGAAAGTATTTCAAATAGTATTGATTTCAGAGATTCAAACAAAAACGTGAATGATGAGGAAAGGTTCTGCAATAGAGTTGCGGCCGAATTATTGTTGCCGAAAGATGAATTAAGAGAAGATTTTTATGACAAGAACGATATTGAACGTATAGCAGAACTGTATAAAATGAGTAATATTTTTGTTTTTTATAGATTGAAGGACCTTGGAAAAATTAAAGCAGGGCAGGGTAATCTGGAAAGCCAAATTCTCAAAGAAACCGAAGAAAATCTATCAAATTGGAAGAAAAACAGAGGCAAGGGTGGCAATTATTACAATAATATGCGGGATTCGAATGGCAATCTTTTTAACAAAATTGTCACCAAATCATATTTGCAGAATAGAATTGGCTATGTCGAAGCGTCGCATTTACTTAAATTCTCTGTGGAAAAAATATGAATGTCGATGGCAGCAAACCAATTTATGTCGTCGATACGAATGTTTTGCTTGGGTTTGCAACATGGAATCCGCTTGAATTTAGGCAGGAATTTTGGGAAAAATTTGAAAAAGCGCTGGAAAACAAGAAGTGGGTATTACTTGATGTCGTCGTCGGAGAAGTCATATACGATGGTGAATTAAAAAGATGGTGCAAAAGACAAAAAGATAGGAACTTAGTAACGACAATAGACGATGAAATTAAGAATCTCGCTATTGAGATCAACAATAAATATCCGATGATAAATGTTGAAACTGACAATTCGAGCGTTGACCCCTTTTTAATAGCCTTTGCTTCTAAAAACGAGTTAGGAGTTTTCACGCGAGAGATCTATAAGATGCCGGGAGAACCTTTGTATAAGATTCCGGATGTTTGTAAAGCTCTCAATGTTCCGTGCATTAAGAATCCTACATGGTTTATGAAATCAATTGGTTTCATATAACAGGGCCTGGGGTGGCTCAAGAGAGGTTCTAACCTGTTCTATTAAAATGCAGTAGGAAAATAACCGCTCCGGTGAAAACCGGAGCGGTTATTTTCCTACCCCTTCGATCAGAAGGAATCAAACGCGAAGCGGAAAAACAAAATGGCTTTGCTTTTTGCCGGGGCCGCGCATAGCATACGGATATGATCTCTCCGGCAACGCCCATTGCGTCTGTACCCCGGATTCACCGCCGGGTGCTCCCCGCGCTCCGGCGCCTCGGCATTGAGACCGTGGGCGATTTGCTTCTGTACTTCCCCGCGCGATACGAGGATTTTTCCGCGCAGAAACACATCGGGGATCTGGCGCTCGGTGAAACCGCGACCATACAGGGCGTGGTGCGACGCGTCACCCAAGCCCGTACTGCCCGACGGCACATGCATCTCTTGGAAGCCGTAGTGGAAGACGAGAGCGGGCGCATAAAAGCGCTCTGGTTCAACCAGCCGTTTTTGGCGCGCGCGATCAAAGAGGGCGGCGCGGTGCGCCTCTCCGGAAAAGTGGCGCAGGGGCCGAAAGGACTGTATCTCCAAAACCCTGCGTACGAGCGCATTGTCAAACATTCAATGTCGGACACGATCTCCAACCTCCAACCTCCGACCTCCGCAGGCGTCCATACCGGCGGACTCATCCCCGTGTATCCCGAGACCCAGGGCATCACGTCGCGCTGGCTCCGGTTTCTTATCAAATCCTTTTTGCCGCTGCGGACGTCCCTGCAGGATCCGCTACCCGTTGCCACGCGCGAGCGGCACCGTCTTCCGCCGATCGCCGAGGCCGTCGCCGCCATTCATTTTCCCCAGACGCGCGCGGAAGCCGCGGCAGCGGAGCGGCGCTTCATATTCCAAGACCTCTTGCTTTTTCAGCTGCGCTCCTTGCGCGAGCGCTCGCGCCTGCGCCAACACGCGGCAGGGGTCATTCCCGCGCATGTCGGGCTCATCAAAGAGTTTGTCGCGTCCCTGCCGTTCCCGCTCACCGACGCCCAGCGCCGCTCCCTGTGGGAGATTGCCAAAGACATGGAAAAGCCGCGCCCCATGCACCGGCTTCTGGAGGGGGACGTGGGATCCGGCAAGACCGTGGTGGCTGCCGCCGCCGCGCTCTTGGCGGTCCGCGCGGGATACCGCGCGGCATTCATGGCGCCCACCGAAATCCTCGCGCGTCAGCACCTCGCTACGCTTGAAAAAACGCTGATGCCGTTCAATATCGGCATTGACCTTCGAATCGCCGGTAGAACAAAGAAGAAATCCGGTCCCGTGAAATCAGATATTACGGTCGGGACCCATGCGCTTATTCAAAAAAGCGTGCAGTTTGAAAGATTGGGGCTGGTGGTTGTTGATGAGCAGCATAGATTCGGCGTCAGCCAGCGCGCAGCGCTGGCCGCTCCAAGTTCCAAGTTCCAAGTTCCAAGTTCACAAAAAGTGCTACCGCACTTTTTGTCAATGACCGCGACCCCGATTCCGCGCACGCTCGCCCTCACCGTCTACGGCGACCTGGACCTCTCGGTGCTCGATGAGATGCCGAAATCGCGAAGACCCGTGGTCACGAAAATTATTTCGCCGGAAAAAAGGAACGACGCGTATCAATTCATCCGTAGCGAAGTACGAAAAGGAAGGCAGGCGTTTGTCGTCTGCCCGCGGATTGAAGTCGGAAGTCGGAAGTCGGAAGTCGGAGGCGGGATCTCGCGGCACTCCACCCAGCAAAAACTCCTACTCGCCGAAGTAAAAACCGTGAAAGAAGAATTCCGCAAACTCTCGGAGGAGATTTTCCCCGACCTCTCCGTCGCCATGCTCCACGGCAAGATGAAGCCGAAAGAAAAAGAGGGGATCATGGCCGCATTCCGCGAAAAAAAATACGACCTCCTCGTCTCCACGTCCGTCATTGAAGTCGGCGTGGACGTGCCCAATGCGACGATCATGATGATTGAGGGCGCGGAGCGGTTCGGCCTGGCGCAACTGCATCAATTCCGCGGGAGAGTCGGCAGGGGCGCAGAACAGTCATACTGCTTTTTATTCGCGACCGAGGGCGGACTCGCGAGCCGGCGCCTGCGAGCGGTCGTGGACGCCAAAAACGGCTTTGAACTCGCGGAACAGGACTTGCAAATTCGCGGCCCGGGGGCGCTCTTTGGCGTGGTGCAGTCCGGGATAGGGGACTTGGCGCTCAAGGGTATTATGGATCCCATACTCGTCCGGAGCGTCCGCGACGAGGCGGTAGCGCTCATCCAAGAAAGCCCGGACCTCTCGCGGTTCCCGGCGCTCGGCGCGTCCCTTCAAAAAATGGAGGCAACGCTCCATCTGGAATAACCCCCGCCCTTGTCAGCACGGGCGTGATAAAAAAAGCCGCGGCGACGCATGATCGCAACGGCTGACGCGGATACATAAAGACCGCTCTAACGGACCAGGAAGAGAAGATGGGAAAGCGCATCCCTGATGTCCGGCCTGCGAGATAGATCTTCGCTTGCCGCAATACGCGATTGAATGAATTTCGCCATGTCTCGCGCCTCCGGGAGGCGCCCTTCCCGATATGCCAGCATCGCCAGTCCCAGCTCCGCCGCAACATCGTGGCTATCGCCAAGCCCGAGATCCAACACTCCAAAGCTACTCATCCTGCAACCCCCTTCAAAAAAGTACCCAGACCAACAATGTTTCTCTTATCGCACATCACCCAAATCCTGTCAAAGAGCGGCTGTATGCAAGAGAAATTTCTTCAATCGGCCGGCGATCTTTGGTCTCTTGCCGGACGAAACAAAAGGTACATCGTTCGCCCTCCTGCACCCTGCCCTGCCCGCGACAACGCTTGCAGAAATCCTCTATCTCTTCTGCGCGCCTGCCGTCCGCCCTCCGCGGGGCCCTGCCTTCGCCAACTCTCGTCGGCCATCCGCACGGCGTGCCGTCCATCCGTTCCCTGGTGCACGTAAACACATGAAAGATCTTCATCGCTTCCTCCCTTCTTTTGATTGTAGAGAACACACGTGATGGGCGTGCTAGGATTCGAACCTAGAACCATTCGGATATAAGCCGAAAGCTCTGCCGTTGAGCTACACGCCCGCGACCTGTCAAACATCCGATGTTTGACAGACGCGATCATTTTCCTTTTTCTCCGTTTTCCTTGACGAGGACATCAAACTCCTCGCGCTCTATGGTCTCCTTTTCAAGGAGCACCGCGGCAATGGCATCCAGCGTGTCGCGCCGGCGGCCCACGATCTCTCCTGCGGTTCGGCGCGCCTCGTCCATGAAGCGCTTGACCTCGCGGTCAATGAGTTCCGCCGTCATCTCAGAATAATTGCGCTCGGTCGTGAGCTCGCGGCCGAGGAACACCATCTCTTCGCGGTCGCCGAGGGCCACCGGCCCCACCGCGTCCGACATCCCGAAACGCGTCACGAGTCCCCGCGCCACATCCGTGGCTTTTTTCAGGTCATCGTGCGGGCCCGTGGTGATTTCTCCGAAGACGATCTCTTCCGCGGCATATCCGCCGAGGGCCGATGCCAATTCATCAATGAAATGGGAGCGCGAATAGAGGTGCCGATCTTCCAGCGGGAGTTTGAGGGTATACCCCGCGGCGCGGCCGCGGGAGACGATGGACACCTTGTGCACCGGATCCGCATTCTTGAGGCAGGCCGCGACCAGCGCGTGGCCCGCCTCGTGGTACGCCGAAATCTTTTTCTCCTGAACGGTGAGGAGGTGGCTTTTACGCTCCGGCCCCAAGAGTACTTTTTCTATGGAATTAACGAGGTGTATCTGCGACACCTGTTTTTTATTCTCCCGCGCCGTCAGGATCGCGGCTTCATTGACGAGATTAGCCAGATCCGCGCCGGAAAACCCCGGGGTGCGCTCGGCGATCACGCGCAAGCGCACGTCGTCTGCCAGGGGCTTGTTGTGCGCGTGGATCTTCAGGATCTCCTCGCGGTCGTTGATGTCCGGCAGATCCAGCACCACGCGCCGGTCAAACCGGCCGGGACGCAAGAGCGCCGGGTCCAGCACGTCAGGACGGTTAGTGTTATGGAGAAGTACCGGGGAGACACCGCCAAAAAACGCCTCGTTATCGCATCCGCAAAAATCATATACAAAGCCCTCAAACGGCAACTTCGTCACCTTCTTTACAATCGCCCGTTTGGTGTTGCCCGCGCCGATACCGGTACCGATCGGATTTTGGGTTTTCCCAAATCCTAATCTCCATGCGGTTACAGACCGCAACGGCTTGCCGCCATTGATACTCCTCCCCTCCTTTGCCGTAAACGAATGAACGAATGACTTGAACCCGTGCATGCGCGCCAGCCAGTTCAGCTCGAAAATAAGCTGCCTGCTCACCGAAGTCGCTTCCATGCGGCCTCTTTTATCTTGATGCCCGTCGCCTGCAAGGTATCCTCTCATAAATTCCACGAAATACGATCGGGGAGCCGACCACAAAAATGAGGGGATATGCTTATGATGCGCTCCCGTGCCGCAGTGATGAATGAAGAATTGCGCGACGGGTTTGCATTGATACAGGACATTCACTGCATGCGGCGTAACGCGCCGCTCGGCATGAGGAGAGATATTGAAAACGTCTTTCATCAATCTCTTTACATCCTCAATATATTCCGTTTCTTTCTCGTTGAAACAAAAATCAATTTCTTTGCGTGCATACCCTTCCGCGACATAATACCCCATAAGCCGCGCGAGGTCCGGCGTCACGCGCACCCGTTCGGGCAATACCCCGTGATGCTGATAATAATTGCGGGAGAGCGCGCGCGGGCCGCACACACCCTCCTGCCATTTTCCGATCGTTCTTTGCGAAAATCCCAACACCGCGCCAAGCCGCGCCTGCGAATCCGCGCGCGCGAGCGCATACTCGTATGCCGCGCGCACCGGCGCGAATTGCTCAAACAGCGGAAACCACACGGGAAGTTCCATCTCAAAAACCTCGGCAAAATCAAACGCGCGCGCCTCCCGCAACTTTTTATTGGTCCGATTCACGGTGTAGGGAAGATCCACCAACATATCCCCCGCGCGCAACTCGCTCACTGCTTTGGTGATGATGCCCTGCCGGCTCCGTACGAAGACCGAATGGTTTCCGGTTGCGCGAATCGTACCGCCCAAATAGGTTATCTCGTAAATCTCGCCTACGCGATGACGAAACACCGAGCGCGCTTTTTTGAACGCCGCGCCCCCGAAAGAAAACGCGCTGCGATGCGCATAGCGGAATCCGCTCTGTTTTCCCTCTCTCTTCTCAAACCCCAAAACCTCAAGATCCGGCGTCTCTTTTTCCCCTTCTTCCGTTGGCGATTGATAATAACGATCCACGGCTTCTCCGATGGAACACGCGCGCACCACCCCGTGTTCGCGGATCAATACCGGAGTGTCTCCGGTCACGCTCGCTGCCATGACGATGACGCGCGCGTCTGTCTCCATGCCGTCCATCTCCACGAGGATCTGATTGAGCGTCTGTTCCCGCTCGTCGTGCCCGCCGCCGAGCCCCGCGCCGCGGATGCGGCCGATGGCGTCCAGCTCGTCAATGAAGATGATCGCCGGCGCCGCTTTTTTCGCGATGCGGAACAGATCCCGCGTGCGCGAGGCGCCCACCCCCACAAACATCTCAATAAACTCAGACGCCGACATATGGAAAAACGGCACGCCGCTCTCCCCGCTGACTGCCTTTGCCAACAGGGTTTTTCCCGAGCCCGGGGCGCCCATGAGAAGCACGCCTTTGGGGATCTTGGCGCCGATGTCCAGATACTTTTTCGGATTTTTGAGAAAATCCACGATCTCCTTGAGTTCCTCCTTCGCTTCTTTCACGCCGGCCACGTCCTTGAACGTGATCCGCTCCTTCTGTCCTTCTGGTCCGATGAGCCGCGCACGCGACTGGCCGAACGAAAACGCCTGCATGGAGCCCCGTTGGACTTGGCGGGCCGTAAACCAGACAAAGAATGCGATCAAAAGCACGGGCCCCAGGATCGGCAGGATCACGGCCAGCAGAAAATGCAAGCCGTTTTGGGTTTGCACCGAGATCTTCACGTCTCGGAGACGCGCGGGCTCCACGCCGAAGTTGCGCAGCGTCTCGGTGAGCCCGGCTTCCGGCTCTTTCTGCGCCACCACGGTCTCGCCGTTTTTGAGCTTCACCTCCAGCGCCGCATCCGTCACCGCGATCTCCGCCACCTCGCCGGCATTCACCTGTGCCACCACGTCGGAGAGCGAAATCTCTTTCTGCCGGATGAGGAGCCCCGCAACCGACGAATACACCACCGAGAGCGCCATGAGGATGATGATCGCCCAGACAAAATTCTTAGAAAAGTTTTTCATAGTCCGTACGCGCACTCTACCATACTGCTCCGAATCTGTCCAAAAAGATCGCGGTACAGGAATACAGGGATCCGCATCACTGTACATCCGCCCCTTGTATTTTTTGAAAAACGATATATGATTAATATCGTTGAACAACGGAGAGGCCTTTCATGGGAGGGAGATGTTGTGCCTTCAAAAGAAGGAATGATCCTTACGGACTTTGAAAATTGGCTCGGCCATGCAAACGAAGATCCGATCCTCAAGCAGTATCCTCCCGCTTCCATTATCACGGCGACCGCATCGGCGACAGAACACGAGGTGCGCGCGCGCTATCCGGACCATGAGATCACGCGGCGCTTTACCGCTTTTTCTTCCCCGAAGTTGGCTGGCGCAAATCCGCAAGAAATGCGCGCCATTGAAGAAGCCGCGGAAGCCGCGCGGCAATGCCGATATCAGGTGGAGACCGTAGACCGCGCTCCGGATGCCGCGGATTACGCTATCACCCAACGCGGAATAGATACGTCTTACAATCGCCGTTTCGGACTGCTCGTCATCGCGACACAAGATGGTGGGCCTCCCTGGGTAGCGCTTCTCGCGCAAATGAGGACCCGGACGAAAGTCCACCTAATCGGCTTTGATCGCATCCCACCGAGTTTCGGAGGAGAGGAGATGCTTCCTTTCACGTCTTTGAAAGAACGGGTCTTCGCAATACTGACGCAAACGCCTCCTCCGGTTTCGCTTGACCGGCGCATCTCGCAGAGCGATGATGTGCGCGCCAATGCGCCGCCCAGGACCACGACCGCATACGACCCTTCCAAAACCGCCCGGGAGAGCACGCACGCATTCCTTGCAAATCCTGATTCGGTTGCCGACACCCGGCACCGCGCATGGATTACGCACGCCCTCGCCTACACGAAAGAGATGGCGGGGCAGAACTGGGAAGGAACGCAGTTGCAGCTGGTGAGAGCGATAAGATCGCGCTGGCGCGGACCAGCTCCGCCGGATGAAATATTGGGAACGATACTTGCCGTCATCGCGCAAAGATTCTTCTATCGCCGTACTCTCTTGGTCTATAAACCCGGAGAGATGATATCGTTCCTTCGCCGATTCCCGCATCTGGATACCACGCCGTAAACCCCGTTAGAAGCTCACGCGAGGCGTTCTGCTTCTAACGGGGTAAACGAAAACAAAGCGCCCACCCGCGGCGCTTTTTTATTTTTCCCAAAAGAAAAACCGGCACGAGTAGTTGAACGTACCGGCTGATTAGAACCCATCTCAAAAGTGGCTTTCGAGCCGAGAAGCGCGATTTTCGCGCGAGACGCAAGCTGGAGGGCGAGGAATATCCGAGATATTTCGAGCCCGAAGCGAAGCGTCGCAGCCGAAAATCGCGCTTCGCAGAGCCGGAATGCATTTTTGAGATGGGTTCTAGTCCTCTTCGGCAATTACAACGCCTTCGGGAATGTGCGTCTCCCGCAACCACTGCTTACGCTTTTCCGGAACGACACCCCCGAGACACTTGTCGAGGTAGCTGCGCCGGATCTTCGCCATCTCCGGCGGGATCTCTTTCAGCACATCGCCGATATAGCAGTATATCGATGGCCCATCAGACGGATAATCCACCATGCTACGCGTGACATCTACCAACTCATAGCCGGGTTCATACCGCGTCAAGACGGTAAACCCAATAGGATCCACATCAATCAATGTACCCTCCACCGACATGCCTCCCATCTGGCGAAGCGTGAGATACACATGTCCGCGCCCCCACTTACTAAAAGTACGCTGATACCCGGCGAGGATGCCGGGTTGCGCGGTGAACGCCTTGCCCGCGAGCCGCTCCCGGACAGTATCCTCGTTCAATAAAGAGCCGTAGCCGAATATCCTGATCGTAGGAATTGTACGCGCCACAGTCTTCTCCTTTTTCTTAAGGATCCTGTCTTGCTTCTTTCGGATTTCAGTATCCACAAAATACAGTAAAAGTCAATCATCACGCAGAGCCGTCAGAGCTCCTGCGCTATATCTTCGGTACTCTCCGCTTCTGACGGCGCTCGCACCTCCTGATCTTTCCGAAGACCGGCAGAGAGCGTCGTGATGAGATCTCCCACGTCCGATTCTATGGCAAAAGATGAACGCGCGATGCCGCGCGGAAAAATGAGTTTGCAGAGCCGCGGCACGTTCTGGATCACCCGTCCCCCGGGGCGCGGCAGGGAATCAATAATCATAAATTCCTCGGGATTCTTGAAGTCGTGATAAAAGGCGCCCGGGCGTTCATAGCGGAGCAATCGCGCGCTCCGGTTATACGAATATATCCCCGCCGCGAGCGGCAGCCGCATTTTGAAGACCCCTTTCGGAGTGAGGGAGATATGCGCCAACGGCAGGCGCTGCTTGAACGCGGCGTTGACCGCCGCAAAATCAAAGTCAATGCCGATGTTGAGATGAGAGAACACATGAAAGAATTCAATCGTCGGCCCTCGCTGGTGCGCCCCCATGAGCGAATATACCGGCAAGGCGCCGGTAAAGCGCGGGTTGCACTCAATGG
>JBBTVQ010000004.1:0-19149 GCA_038063095.1 Patescibacteria group bacterium | reverse complement strand
GATTCTTGAGTACAAACGGGCTTTATTGTCCCGTTTTTGTTTTCGCGTTATCATTTACTCATGCAAAACCGAACGCTCTATTTCGGCGACAATGTGGAGATTTTAGCGTGGTGACAGCCAATGCAGGCGTGGATAATTTAATGGCGTAAAAAATGAAAAGGGTCTTCCTCTTTTTTCTCGTCTTCATTATTCTCATCGTCGCTTTCGCGATAGGTGCGCGTACCGATGCCTTCGTGCAGGGCTATAGAATTTCCTCTTGGGATCCTCCAGGGTTTTTGTCTGGTGTCTGGCACGGATTATTGGCACCCTACTCCTTGATTGCACGGTGGTTTATTGATGACGTACAGATGTATGCATTACCGAATACGGGATGGTTTTATGACCTCGGGTTTTTGTTCGGTATAAGCGGTTCGTTGCCGATCGGATGGTTTGCCGCAATTCTTTCCGTACTTCTCCACCTGGTTTCGTAAAAAACTCAACACATCATGGCATACGACATTAAGAAAACAGAACACGCCGGTGCGGAGCACGGCAACGGCGCGTATTGGAGACGGAAGTGGATCGCGAAGAAAGGAAGCAATAAAATTCGGCGACACGCAGGGCGGCAAAAGTTAAAATATGATAATGCGTCTGATGCGATATGATCCTTGGGTATGATCGGCAGATCGCGTATCTGGATCGCGTGATGGCACGGGGGCGGTTGGCGCACGCGTATCTTTTCTACGGGCCGGACGGCGCGGGGATGTTGAGCATCGCAAAAGCAATGGCAAAAGCATTGCACTGTCCCGCTCGCTTGGAAACCGGGTCTCCCGATGGAGACACGGTTTCCAAGCCGATACGCGAGGCGGGCGACGGGTGCAAAATATGCGCGGCCATTGATGCGGATACGCATCCGGGCGTGACCCTGCTGGATCGCGCGCATTCGCTGACCTCCAAAAAAGAGGCGCTGCGGGATATACCCATAGACGACCTGCGGGAGGTGAAGCGCCGGTTTTCCCTCGCGGCCGCAGGTGATGCCTGGCGGGTTGCGATCATCCATGACGCTGATACAATGAGCAGAGACGCCCAAGTCGCGTTTCTGAAACTTTTGGAAGAGCCGGGGGAGCGGGCGCTCTTCCTTTTGACGAGCGACGCCCGGGAATCCGTGGCGCCGACCATTGCCTCGCGCGCGGTTGCGATCGGGTTTCTCGGCGGTACCAATCCTGCGGTTGACGAAGCAATGCGGACGGCGGTGCAGAGGGCGCTTGCCGCGGGCATCCCGGAGGCGCTGGCCTTGAGCGAAAAAATAGCGGGCGACAGAGCCGGAGAAGCCGCGGTGGTGAGCGCGCTGGTGGACGATCTGCGGATGCGCATGCACGCGGCCGCCATGCCGCGCGAGCGGTATCTCCTTGCCGCCCGCATCGCACGCGTGCTTACCATCGCGACCCTGCGGGAAACGACCAATGTCAATCCGCGCCTGGCGCTTGACGTGATGCTTTTGGAAAACGTGGGCAGCGCGCATCCTCGGGCGAACGATAATTCGGAGGAACGATAATCTGGGGCGTTATGATTTACAAAACCATTATTACTGTTGTCGTAGCGTTCATTGCATTGGTTATCGTGGTGCCGCTGATTTTGAACGCCATCGGGATTGATATTTTGCAGGGTGGGGGCGGGAGCGCATCCGGTACCGGCGTCTTGTTCCGTTCCGGCGATGGCGGAGCGCATTGGGAGGAGGCGAAGTTTCTCCGCGAGCGGCGCGGGCCCCTGCCTGCCTATATCTTTGACGTGGCGGCGCATCCCACGGCGACCACGACGCTTTTTGCGGGCGCAAAGGCCGCGGGTCTCTGGAAGAGCGAGGACAAGGGTTTGACGTGGCGCCCAGTGAAGGATGCGACTGGTACCCTGGCGGCGCGAAGCGACGTCTACCGCGTGGTGATAAGCGGCGGCAGGCCGGAGACGATGTATGTCGCAGTGTATCAGGACAGCCGGGGCAGGGTTTTGAAGAGCGAAGACGGCGGCGCCTCGTTTCGCGAGATTTATTTTGTGGGCCAGCGCCGATACGGCGTGTTTGATCTGGCGACCTCGTCCATCAGTCCGGATACGGTCATGGCCGCGACCGGCGAGGGGCGACTGATCACGTCAGACGATGGCGGCAGGCGGTGGCATTTTGCAAAAGTTCTCCGGGATCCGATTGTAGCACTCTCCATGCACCCGCGGTACCCCAATGAAGGGTATCTGCTGACGAGCCGCGGCAGGACGTATCGCACCTACGATGGGGGTATGACCTGGACGGACTTGGGCGTCCCGGGACAGGGGGCCGCGATGCGCGAGGGAAACCGGCGCGTCATTGAGCACCCCTATAGCCGTTTGGCATGGTATCCTTCTCGTACCGTACGCGGATCAGTAACAGACGTGCTGGCGCCGGACCCCCATCGTCCGGAAGTCCTCTATCGCACGAGCAGGGGAGTATTACTCCACTCAACCGACGGGGGATCCGTGTGGCAGCCGTTCAGTACCTTCATTGACGACCTGCAGGTACCGGTGGGCGGCGTGGCAGTGCACCCCACGGAGCCCAATACGCTCATGGTCTCTGCAGGAGAGGCAGTGTACACGAGCAGGGATGCGGGTATCAACTGGAGTATTATGCGGATTGCAGGATCCGATCCATTGCGGGAGATATTCATTCATCCGGATGATCCAGCAGTCGTATTTATTGCAAGCGGGCGATGAATTTTCTATGGAAAATATAAAACAAAAACTGGAGCGCATCGCGGCGCATCTCCGGCAGGAAGTGGCGGGCCTGCGCACCGGACGCGCGACGCCGGCGCTCGTGGAGAACATAGAGGCGGAGCACTACGGCGTGCGGACTCCCGTCAAGGCGCTTGCATCCATTACCACGACTGGACCCCGCGAGATCGTCATTCAGCCCTGGGACAAAGCCGCCTTGCCGGCCATTGAGCGCGCAATCGCGGCGTCATCCTTGGGACTCGCCCCCATCGCGGATCGCGACGTCATCCGTCTCTCCGTCCCGCCGCTCACCGAGGAGCGCAGAAAAGAACTGGCGCGGCTCTTGGGCAAGTACGTGGAGGAGGCGCGGATCAAGGTGCGCCAAGAACGGGACGAGGCGTTGAAAGAAGTGGAACGGGCGTTGAAGGCAAAAGAAATCAGCGAGAACGAGCGGGAGCGCCGGCGACGGGACGCGCAGAAATTGATAGACGAGGGTAACAGAAAGATAGAAGAGATCGGAGCGGCGAAGGAGAAGGAGATATTGACGGTATAGGCGAAATCCCAATGTCCAAGCTCTAATGTCCAATGCCCAAATCCCAAGATTCCAATGAATGCTTCAATGACGCAATGTCCAAAACGGTTTGAGGCATTGGGATTTGGGTCTTTGTTGGTCATTGGGGCTTGGGTATTGGACATTTGATTGAGATGTATGACCAAACGGCTGCGTCTGGACGACATTCTGATTAAGAGAGAAATAGTAAAAGACAGAAGGGAGGCCTTTATCCTCGTCACCGAGGGTCGGGTGCGGATAGACGGTCAGAGAGCGATCACGCCGGCGCAGTTCACCCACGAAGGCGCGCGGGTTGAGGTGGAAGATATGCGCCGGTATGTGGGCAGGGGAGCGCGGAAACTCGCGGCGGCTCTGGATGCGTTTCCGATAGTGGTGGCGGGGAACGTATGCGTTGACATCGGTGCTGCCACCGGCGGGTTTACGCAGGTTTTGCTGGAGCGGGGTGCGGCACGGGTCTACGCGATTGATACGGCGCGGGGCAAGCTTGCGTTGAAGATCCGGCAGGACCCGCGGGTCGTGGTGATGGAGCAGACGGATGCGCGCGATTTGAAGAACCTACCCGAGCCCGCGGACATCGCGGTGATTGACGTCTCGCTCATCTCGCTCCGCGACATCCTGCCGCACGCGAGGCGCCTACTCGCATCTCGCGGAGCCGTCATCGCGCTCTTCAAGCCCCAGTACGAAACGCGGGATCCGAGGATTCTGCATCACGGCGTGATACGGGATCCTGCTGCGCGGAAGAAACTTGTGGACGACTTCGCGGCATGGGCGGACAAAAACGGATGGGACGCGCGCGGCATGATAGAATCACCAATCCGCGGCGGGAAAGGAAATACCGAGTATCTGTTTTTACTAAACTCTTTCAAATGACCAAAACACAAACCAGAATCCCGAAAAAATCTCCAATAGCAAATACCCGTCTTGGTCATTCGTCATTGGGTATTGAGTATTTTTTCGGTATTCTGGTTTGGTGATTTATGCTCACCGTCACATTCGTTATCATTTTTATCAGTGTATTGATCCTCGTCCACGAGTGGGGGCATTTTTACGCGGCGCGATACTTCGGCGTCCGGGTGGACGAGTTTGGATTCGGATTTCCGCCGCGGCTTTTTTCCGTGATGCGCCGCGGCGTCCGGTACTCCTTCAACGCTCTGCCCTTTGGCGGATTCGTAAAAATCTTTGGCGAGCGCGGCGAGGGAGAAGGGGATACGCAGAGTTTTATCTCGCGGCCTGCGCGCCAGCGGTTTGTCATCCTGGCTGCGGGGGTAGTAATGAATATGGTGCTCGCGTGGCTGCTCTTTTCCTTGGCTGCCGGCATCGGCGTGCCCGCGGCCGGAGGCGATGGGGCGTCAGCGCCGGTGTCAATACTGGGCGTCATGCCGGATTCTCCGGCGGCGCAGGCGGGGTTCAAAATCGGCGACGCGATCCTGGAAGCGCGGGGGCAGGATGTCTCGTTGCGGATTGAAAACGAAGCCGACGTCCGAAATTTTGCGGACGCATACCGGGGAGAAGAGATACGAGTGATTGTGCGCAGGCAGGGGGAAATACGGGAGATTGCCGTGACCCCGCGCGCGGTAGTACCCGCGGGCGAGGGGCCCCTGGGCATTGCGCTGGGGCGCATCGTGATTGAGCGGACCCCGTGGTACCGGGCGCCGGTTGCGGGACTCACGGCGTTGGCGTACAGCACCGCCGGTATTGTTTCGGGATTGCTGGAGTTGGTACGGACGCTCATTGTGCACGGCCGGACCCCGGCCGGCATCTCCGGGCCCATCGGCATTGTTCGCTTTGCCGGGGACACGCAGGCCCTAGGCATCGCCTATTTCCTCCAGTTTATCGGAGTGCTCTCGGTCAATCTGGCGGTGCTCAATTTCCTCCCGATCCCGGCTCTGGACGGCGGCAGGATATTTTTCATCGTGCTGGAGAAACTAAAGGGCAGGCCCGTGAGCGCCCGCGCCGAGCAGCTGGCGCACACCGTGGGCTTCATCATCCTCGTCGCCCTCATGCTCCTCGTCACCTATCAGGACCTCGCGCACGTCCTCTGATGCCATCCCTCCCTTTTATCCGCTAAGCGGACAAGATAAAAGGGAGGGATGGGGTTTTGTTCATGGAGAAGGTTGTAAAATTTTCTTATACGGTATAATATTAGGTGGCGGTACCTATGAGATGAATAAAATACATAAGGAGGTAAGGGTTATGATGCAAAAGCCGCGCCCGGGAGTGCCGTGAGGAGTATTCTGAACTTTCTCCAGCGCTTCCTCCAGAGATAAGATCTTTCCAACCGATCCTTCCGATCTTTCCTGGCGCCAGCGCTCGGGCACAGTACGCCTCCTGCGGTAAGCTTAGCTTACCGCAGATGGCTCCAGAATACACAAAAACAGTCGATGGATACAGGTGCTTGACAAGGGATTGAGAAGGGAGTATACTGATACATAGAGCTTAGTATTAAAACCCGATCGTGGCTTCGCAAAGAGCGTCTCGCTGATATTGCCAGGCCAAGAAGCGTTTTAAGAGAAGCGAGGTCGTTATCAATGCGAAACGCATAGCGCATAACGCGTAACGCAAAAATCTCAACAGAGAATTCTTGCGCGTCGCGATATGGGTTACGCGATTTGCTCTATTTCGTGGCCTTCCAAGATCAGCGAAGCGGAGGCGGCGGATGGCAGGACGATCGTCCGCGCTATGATGTCACTTGTTCCAAGTGCGGCGCGCCCGATACGGTCCCCTTTCCCCCGACTCCGGGCCGTGATGTCTTCTGCCGGAACTGTTGGCGTGAAGCCAACCCCCGGCCGATGAATCGCGGCGGCGGACGCGGCTTCAGCCGCTAACGCTCCAAAACCCCTCCGATTGCAATCGGAGGGGTTTTTATTTTTCCTTCGTCGCGGGCGATGGCGCGCCGCACATTCGCTAAAAATGTCCGATCGGACATTTTTAGCGAATGTGCGGCTTTGATCTTTTTTCCTGCCGTTGCTACCATGAGGCGTATGGTCATGCCTCTTCGCAACTGCCGCGTGTGCGGCGCCATGCTCCATCTCAATCCAGAGAAAAAGTCCGGCGTCTGCGACGCGTGCCGCAGGAAGTCCCCGGCGCGCGCGTGTCTCAAGTGCGGGTTGACGCTCTTGTCTGCGGCTGAGCGGCTGAGTAATCTCTGCCATCGCTGCGGGTTTGTACGGGTGTCCTGCGCCGCGTGCGGCAGGACGCTGGAGAGCGCCGTGGAAAAAGCCGCGGCGCGGTGTAATGCCTGCCGGGCCGAGGCAGAGCGTATCCCAAAGGTACGTATCCGGCGATGAAAACTTACGAGTACCTCATCATCGGCGGCGGCATCGCGGGTATTACCGCGGCAGAGACGATTCGCGCCAGTGTCGCGGGCGCCAGAATCGGGATCCTTTCGTCCGAGCAGCACCTGCCGTATTCGCGGGTGCTCTTGCCCTCCTATCTTAAGAAACGAATCGGGCGCCCGCAGATTTTTCTGCGGACCGAGGAGGACTTGAGCCGCGCGCGGATTGATTTCATGCGGGGCAGTACCGCGGCATCGGTGGATACGGCGGGGCGGCGCGTCATCTGCAGAGACGCCGGGGAGATTGCCTATGGAAAACTTTTGATCGCCGCAGGAGGCCGCGCAAATCACTGGCCGCATGGGGAGGAGGGAGCGCGGATCTTTCGCCTCCAGACCTTGGATGACGCGGACCGGCTGTACGCGGCGCTGGATACGATACGTACCCCGGTGGTCATCGGCTCCTCGTTTATCGCGCTGGAGTTTATTGAGACGTTTCTCCAGCGGGGCATTGTCCCACGCGTCTTGGCGCGCGAGGAACATTTTTTCCATGACATGATTGACCGAGACGGTGCCGCGATACTGCATGAAAATATGGCCAGTCGCGGCGTGTCGCTCCTCCTCGGCGACGAGGCGCTGGCGCTGGAAAAAGCAGGGGCGGCGCTGCGGATTGCGAGGTACCGCTCCGGCGCGCTGGAAGCGGATGCAGTGGCGGTGGGCATCGGCATCACGCGCAATACGGATTTTCTTGCGGGATCCGGCATTGTCTGCAGCGGCGGAGGCGTGCAAACAGATGCGTTTCTGGAGACGAATGTCCCCGGCGTCTACGCGGCCGGGGACATCGCGGCGTATTTTGACCCCATTGCGGGCCGGCATCGGCTGGTCGGCAACTGGACCAACGCGGTGCTGCAGGGGGCGTGCGCCGGGCGCAATATGGCGGGGAGCCGCGAGCGGTTTTCCGCGGTGCCCGCGTATTCCATCACCAATCTCGGACTGCAGATCACCGCGCTGGGAGAGTGCGACGGCGCGCTGGAGACGATCAGCCGCGTTGACAGGACAGCGCGCCGGTACGAGCGGTTTTTTCTGCGCGACGGCGTGCTCGCGGGGGCGTTTCTCATCAATTGGTTTTCAGACAAGCCCCGGCTGGCGGAATTGATCAGCAGGCGAGCCGTCGTGGCGCTGTACGCCGAGCGCCTGCGGAACATGTCATTTGACATCCGCGAGATACCCGCTATGCTGTAAAGAGAGGCGCACACTATTTTCATTACTATCTCTTTATACTCCTATGGAAGAGAATCAAGACGCGCGCGAAGCGGGTGAAGACGTATCAGGCAAGCGAGATGGCGTCAATCCCTACGTCATCCCCGTATCCATCCTCATCGCGGGAGGACTCATCGCGGGCGCGGTGCTGTATGCCAATCGTTCAGCGCCTCCGGCGCCGCCTGCGCAGAAAGCCGCTGTCGGAGCTGCGGCCGGCGTCTCCGCCGCGGATCTTGTGGACGACGATCCGGCGCTCGGCGATCCGTCTGCTCCGGTGACGATCGTGGAGTTTGCCGATTTCCAGTGCCCGTTCTGCGCGCGGTTTGCGCTGACCACCAAAAAAGACATCATTGAGCAGTACGTCAAGACCGGGAAAGCGCGTTTTGTATACCGCGATTTTCCTTTGAGCTCCATTCATGCGGAAGCGCAGAAAGCCGCCGAGGCCGCGGAATGCGCAGACGCGCAGGGCAAGTTTTGGGAATACCACGACCTGCTCTACGAGCGTCAGGCGGAACTGTCCGTTGCCAAGTATAAAGAATGGGCGGGCGCTTTGGGACTGAATCAGGCGGCGTTTTCGCAGTGCCTTGATTCCGGCGCGTATGCCGCCGAGGTGCAAAAGGATTTTGCCGACGGCCAAGCCGCGGGCGTGCGCGGCACGCCGGGAAGTTTTGTAAACGGGAAGTCAGTGGAAGGGGCCCAGCCCTTTGCCGCGTTTCAAGCCGCGATTGAAGAAGCGTTGAAAAACGCGCAGTAGCAACTTACTGTATGCTTATGGCACGCGTCATCATGTACACCACGCCCTTTTGCGTCTATTGCAAAATGGCAAAAGAGTTTTTCAAGAAACACAATGTCGCCTATGAAGAAAAGGATGTGGCAGTGGATCTGGCCGCGCGCGAGGCCATGATCAAGACATCCGGTCAGATGGGGGTGCCGGTGATTGACGTGGACGGCAGCATTGTCGTGGGCTTTGACCAGGGGCGGCTCAAGCAACTCCTGCATATTGAAGGATAGGGTATTTGTAATGATGAATGTGAGTCGGTTCCCCCGCGCCGCGGTGATCGGCGTGGCAATGGCTCTTCTTGCGGCCGTTGTTTTTTATATGGCGTGGCAATGGCGCAGAGACGCTGCCGTCGGGGAACGCGAGGATCTGCGCCGGGTGCAGCAGTTTGTCCTCAAAGATCGCGAGGGAAAAGAGGTGCGCCAGGCGGACTTTGCGGGCACGCCGGTGCTCATCTATGTCTGGGCTTCGTGGTGTCCGCAGTGCGCCGAGGGCTTGCAGGATCTCGCCGTGATGAAAAAGGAGTTCGGCGATGCGATCAGCGTCGTCGCGATAAACCGCGCGGAATCCCATGATGTCGCGGCACCCGCAGGCGCGATACCGGGAGCCGCCACGGGCACGGTTTTTCTCCTGGATCCCGACGACACCTACTATCGCGCCATCGGTGGCTTTGCCATGCCCGAGACCATGTTTGTGGACCGCGCGGGCATGATCCGTTTCCACACGCGCGGCCCACAGTCGCGCGAGGAGCTCCGCCGCCGGACAGAAGATTTGTTGACCTTCTGCGAAAAGGAAAATGTCTGCTGAAAACCGCAATAGTTACACAGATATGCTGGAGCAAATCATTGTTGCTATTGCAGCGGAGCGCGGAAGACCCGGAACGCGGGAGCGCCGTCCGGGCGGCGAATGACGTCCATGGGCTCGACCGAGCTTGTGAGACGCCTCAAAAACTCTGCGGCGAGCGGATGCGGGTGCGATTTCCCTTCAGTCACGGCGTCAGCCGCCACGATGAACGTTGCATCCGCGAGACCGAAGTCCGCATAGGGTGCCACGCCGCGCGCGGCGACTGTGTCCAGAAATTGCGTGAGCGAATGGATGGGCGCCGCGTCGTAAAGGCGCCTGCGCTCAAAGATCCATACAGACGGTGCCCATTCCATGCGGTCGTCAAAGACGAGGAGATGCCGCTGGCGGGGGGCATCCGGAGGAATGTTGCGCGCGAGGATACGCCTTTCTTGGTAGTCCCGTAATTGGGGCGCTGCGGCATAGATGACAATATCCGAGGGTTCGGGGAACTGCCGATAGAAGTTTTCCAGATACGCATCCAACTCGCGATATCCGGCGCGACCCACACCGACGTGTGTGAAAAAAAGCGGATGCGCGATAAGCGGCCGCGCCATGAGTTGGCTTTGCACCGAAAACACGGCTTCCCACGATGCGGCAAGGAAGACAAAAACCGCGATGGCTATTTTCATGCGTTCCCTCGCGGCTTTCCAGATGCGGATGCCGACGAGTCCTGTGATGATCGCAAGAAACGGGAGTACGACCACGCCGTAGCGCTCGTGGTCGCCGATTGCAGTGAGCATCAGGAGTGCTGAGAGCAATCCGCCCAGAAGGATGCCGTAGGGCCTGCGGAGTTCCGTATGCCGTGCGGCAAAGAATATCCCCATACCTATTGCCGTGAGAAAAAGAAGGACAAAACCGATGCTCATCTGTCCTCCGATGGAGGCGAAGATGTCCAGATTTGCAAGAGGATTTGTATTGACGGCGCGGCTCAGTCCCTGGAAGTCCTCTGGTGCCATGCCCAACATCGTGGAGAGTGCCGCATCCGGGTGTCCGCGCGAGCGCCACATTTGTATGTTGTACGCGATGAGGGGAGAGAGTGCGACGACGAGCAGTGCGGCCCCCGCCCAAAAATATTTTTGCTGCCATGCGCGCCGCGGGGTCGTGAGGAGCACGCCGAGAAAGACGGGACCCATGAAAAAGAACGTATATTTCGTGAGGATGCCTGCCGCGGCGGCCGCTCCCCACCAGAGATAATTTCTGCCGTCCGTTTCCGCTTTCAGGAAAAAGAGTAAGGAAAGCGGGATCCACAGCACGAGAAAGCCGTCCAGATACCCGATCCGCGAGATCCAGACGTGGTGGTTAACGAGGGCCAGCGCCGCCGCAGCAATGAGTCCCGCGCCAATGCCGTTGAGATGTTGGGCGAAAAGAAATACGGCGCCGAGTGCGGCAAGGCCTGCCAGGATAAACGGCAGACGTGTCACAATCACCGAGTCGCCGGCAAGAGCGATGAAGGCATGCTGGACGGCAAAAACAAGCGGGGGCGCATCGTGAAATGAGAGCCGTTGCCACCATTGCGACTCGTCGAACCACGTCACCGGAGTGGACTGGCGGTTGATCGCGGCGACGTAATCCAGGTAGCCGATGGACCGGAACGCGTAGTGCGCCTCATCGTTTGCCATATCAGGTCCGGCAAGGTTCCATACGCGCAACGTCAACGCCGCGAGGAGGATCGCGACAAAAATCAGCAGCGGCCGTTTCATTGATATGATGGATATGATGATACGATGTCCTCGTGTCCTTTATCCTTGCTTGGGAATCGCGTGTTCCAACGCCTTGCCTGCGGCTATCCACGCCTCTTTGGTCGGAAAGACGCTCGCGTTGATGACGAGATATTCCTCCCGCACCGCGCGCCGTTCATACCAGCGCGTGTACGGGACGATGAAAAGGGGAGTCGTCCGGCGCGAAGGGATGGCGCGCGCCAGGAAAAAGAGTTCATCAATGCCCGCATCCAGCGACGCTTCGTATTGCGCGCGCGGGAAGGCCTTGATGAGGAGCCGCGGGTTTCCGTCTTTTCCTTCAATGAGGAGATCCACTTCCGGATATTTCCATCCTTCCTGCGAGACGATGGGGATGAGTTCGCGCACGTGCAGCTGTGAGAGGCGGTACTGGTATCGTTCAATGAGATCCACGCACAGCTGCGCCACAATGCGTTCGTGCTCGCGGTGCGCGTCGTCTGCTTCCGTGATCCCCGCGTCGCGCAGCACCAGGTATGGCGCGCGGCGGGAAAAGACGAAAAATTGATCATGGATGCGAAGATAGCGAAGTGCGGTTGCCATAAAAGGTTATCAATATGCGCCTTGCCGATGTCTGATGTATACTATATCAATCAGCGACATATGCGGATATATTTTGTAAATAATACGGTACGGCCACACGCGGGCGCCATGATACCCTTCATATTCTCCCTGCAACTTCTTACCGGAAAAAGGATCTTTTCCGATGGCGAACAACGCGCGATATACCTTTTGCCGGTATTCAGCGGGGATTTTTTGAAGATTTTTTTCCGCGTTTTGCTTGATGATGATGCGCCACGACATATCCCCTTTTGCTCTTATCCGCCAGCACAAATCCTTCTTTTGCGAGGACTTCTTCAAGTGTGGCATAGCGCAGATAGGCGCCGGACTTCAAATCCTCTTCCGCCTCTCGTATCTCCTTTCCGAGATCCGGGCAATCCCGCATCACTTCCAGCGTCTCCCGCCACGATTCAAACTCTTCTGCGGACATAAGCACGGCTTTTGGCCGACCGTTTTCCGTGAGTGTGAAGTATGTATCGGGTTTCTGTGCCTCCTCGGCTATTTCGAAAATGCGCCGTCGCGCTTCAGAGATGGGCATGGTCGTTTTGGCATTCATAATATGTACATCATAACGTACCTGTATAATGCGCGTCAAGCGGGGAGTAATCCACAGGCCTTCATGCTGGTGAAATGCGTGGCGCTGATCACGACGTGGTCAATGACTTGGATGCCGAGAATCCGGCCCGCATCCGCGAGTTGCGCGGTGATGCGGATGTCCTCGGCCGAGGGTTCCGTGTCTCCGGACGGATGATTGTGCGCGAGGAGTATCTGCGCCGCGGAATGGCTGATAGCGTTTTCAAACACTTCCCGCGGATGGACGATGCTGGCATTCACCGTCCCGACCGATACGACCTGGCGGGTGATCTCCTGGTTGCGCGCGTCAAGAAAAAAGACGACGAGGTGTTCTTTTTTATGCGTCCGCAGGTCGCGCAATTCGTTCCATACTTCCCGGGGAGAGAGCAGAAGTGCTGACTTTTTGCCGTTGAGCAGGCGCCGGCCGAGTTCAAAGCACGCCGCGATCTCGCAGGCCTTGGCCGCGCCGAGGCCGAAAAGCTTCCCGAGTTCCGATACGTCCGCCGCGGCCAGTCCCGTGCCCCCGAGGCGGGCGAGTATGCGACCGGCAAGCTCAACCGCATTGAGGTCCCCGGCGCCAGTGCGCAAGAGAATGGCGAGCAGTTCGGTATTAGAAAGCTTGCCCGGTCCGTACCGGACGAGCTTCTCGCGCGGCCGCTCGCTGCGTGGCATGTCCTTGATACGCATATCCCAAGATTTAAAATTTCCCTTTTTCGTCTGCGAGGACGAACAGTTCCTCGGCGGCGCGGATGGGGGCATTCGCGCGGAGTGCCAAGGCCACGGCGTCCGACGGCCGCGCGTCCAGGACGCCGGTTTTCCCCGCCTGTTCTATGGTAATCTCCGCAAAGAAAGTGCCGAGCGCCATGCCGGTGATCGTGGCCCCGGTGATGCGCGTCTCCAGCCGCGCCAACGTCATGATGAAGAGGTCGTGCGTGAGGGGGCGGGGAAACGGTATTTGCTCCAGCGCTATGGCAATGGCGGACGCTTCCAGGACGCCGATCCACACGGGGAACCGGCGCGTCCCGTCCTTTTCCCGCAGCAGCATGACGGTCTCACCCCCGGGTCCTGCCGCGCGGATGGTTTCCACGATTACCTCGCGCATTGCCGGAGATAGTGCGGTCCGCTGCTCCATATGTCTCCCATGATACTGCGCCATCATTGCTCAGGCAAGATGGTAGTGGTATGATCGTTACATGATGGGATATGGCGGCGGCTGGGGTATGTCAGCCGGCGCGGGATTCATCGGCTCAATCGCGGGACTCGTAGTCCTTGCCAATTTGATCCTCGTCGGCATCTGGCTCTACCAGCAGGTGACAAAGAAATAACTCGGCGTAGGCCATACCATGGCTCGCCGCGCTCCACGCGCGCCAAAGCGCCAGCGCTTGTTTTTGATCATGGGAAAGAAAAGAGTATTCGTCGCGATGTCCGGAGGGGTGGACTCTTCGGTGGCTGCCGCACTCTACAGAGAACAAGGACACGCGGTAATCGGCGTCCATATCAAGATGTGGTCAGACCCCTCCATTCCTTGCAATTTCAAAGAGGACCGGTATGACGCGATGCGGGTGGCGGAGCAGATCGGCATTCCGTTTCAGACCTGGGATTTGACCGGGGAATACCGCACGGCAGTGGTGGAGTATATGATCCGCGAGTACGCGGCGGGGCGCACGCCCAACCCCGACGTCGTATGCAATCGCGACATCAAATTCGGCGTGTTTCTGAAGCGCGCGTTGGAGCTGGGAGCGGACGCGGTGGCGACCGGACACTATGCCCGCTTGATGCGGAAATCACAAAACACATCCCCGATCCAATCGGGGACCACGTTACAAACAAATCACAAAACACATCCTCGATTGGATCGGGGACCAAATTACCAACTTCTGACGGCGAAAGACACCAACAAAGACCAATCGTATTTCCTATGGACATTGACGCAGGAGCAACTGAGGCACTGCTTGTTCCCGATAGGGGAGTATACGAAGCCGGAGGTGCGCCGGATGGCGCGGGAGCGGGGACTGCGCACCGCGGAGAAAAAGGACTCGCAGGGGATTTGTTTTATCGGAGAGATTGATCTGCGAGCATTTTTGCAAAAGTACATTCCGGTTTCTCGCGGGCCGGTGCTGACCACGTCGGGAAAGGCGGTCGGCGAGCACGAGGGGCTTTCATTCTATACCATTGGGCAGCGGCAAGGATTGGGTATCGGCGGCGGGCCTTCGCCTCGCCGAAGCGGGCTATGGCCACGCGAAGGCGGGATTCCGTATTACGTGGCGGGAAAGGATTTTGCGGCCAATGCGCTGGTCGTCGCCCAAGGTCCGTACGACGAGAAGCTGTTCGTGAAAGAAATCGCGGTTGCGGACGTCAACTGGATCTCCGAGGTACCGCCGGCATTTCCGCTTCGGTGCGAGGCGCGCATCCGCTACCGCCAGCCCCTGCAGCAGGCGCACGTGACGATACACGATACCCGTAACACGACACAAAGAACACCGCAGATGATAGAAAAGATCGTGAATCGTAATACGTGTTATGTGATTCGTTTTGCGCAGTCCCAGCGCGCGGCAACCCCGGGCCAGTCCGTGGTCTTTTATCGCGGGGAAGAGATGCTCGGCGGCGGGATCATCCGATGATGTCATAACTTTTGTCCGGCCGGACAGAGTTGCGTATGGGCTCTCGCCGCTCTGAATTCTGCGGTAAGCTAAGCTTACCGCGCAAGCTTAGCTTACCGCAGGAGCGCCAAATGTATGTGATGTATGTGAACTGATGCATCTGGACTTTTCCCGGCCGCGGTGCTATGAAAAGCGTACGGTAGTTTTTTGTCAACCGAATACCGGCGTCACTGTGACGCCACTGGAGGATCTATGTCTCCGACCCATTCTATTCTGGAAAGGATTGAAGCGCATCTCCGTGAACATCGTGCCGCAGCATGGGAAGGCACGTTCCGCGAGTATCTTCCGCTGGTTTTGTCTCAATCCGCGCTGGCCCGGCGCGCGCACCCGCGACTCTATCAGATGATCGCGCAGGCCGGAGTGAAAGTTGATGATGAAGGGAAGGAACGCTATGCCTTCTTTGAAACGGATCTCTTCGGCATTGACGAGCCATTGGCCAAAGTCGTGGAGTACTTCAAAGCCGCCTCCCTGGGCTCTGACGTGGGGCGGCGCATCCTCATGCTCTACGGTCCGCCCTCTTCCGGCAAAAGCCAGCTCGTGATCTTGCTCAAGCGCGGCCTGGAGGAGTATTCAGAGACCGACGCGGGCGCCGTGTATGCGCTCGCCAAATGCCCACAGCACGAGGATCCTCTGAATCTCATCCCCCATGCCATGCGTCGCGAGTTCCAGGAGGAAACCGGCATCCATGTGGAGGGAGAACTCTGCCCCCTGTGTGCGCTGACCTTGCGGGAAAAATATCAGGGCGACATCTATCGGGTACCGGTCAAGCGCATTTTCTTCTCGGAGAAAGAGCGCATGGGCATTGGTACCTTTGTGCCCTCGGACCCCAAGTCCCAGGACATTGCGGAGCTCGTGGGGAGCATTGATCTCTCCACCATCGGCGATTACGGAGCGGAATCGGACCCGCGCGCATACCGGTTTGACGGGGAGTTGAACGTGGCGAACCGCGGCTTGATGGAATTCATTGAGATGCTCAAGGCCGACGAGCGATTTCTCTATGTGTTGCTGACGCTGGCGCAGGAGAAGAACATCAAGACCGGACGCTTCCCGCTCATTTACGCGGATGAATGCGTCATCGCGCACACCAATGAAACCGAGTTCAACGAGTTCCTCGCGGACAAAAAGTCAGAGGCGCTCCACGACCGGATGATCATGGTGCGCATTCCCTACAATTTGTCGGTGACGCAGGAGGAGAAGATCTATGTCAAACTTCTGCGCCAGACCAATCTGCAGGGTATCCACCTGGCGCCTAATGCGCTCCGCGTGGCAGCCATCTTTGCCATCCTGTCGCGTCTGGAAGAGCCGAAGATCGCGGGGCTCACGCTCATGAAAAAACTGAAGCTCTACGACGGCGAAGATCCGGAGGGGTTTCGGCAGAAAGACCTGAAACTCATCCGGGAGCAGACCGAGCGCGAGGGCATGGACGGCACGTCGCCTCGCTTCATCATCAACCGCATCTCGTCCTCGCTCATCCGGCCGGATGCGCGGTGCGTCAATCCGATTGATGTATTGCGCGCCCTCAAAGACGGCATTGACGCCAATGCCCAGTTCAAAAAAGCCGACCGCGAGCGCTATAACCAACTCATTGCCGAGGCGCGACGGGAGTTTGACGAGATCGCCCGCACCGACGTGCAGAAAGCGTTCTTTGTCTCGTTTGAAAAAGAGGCAGGGACGCTGGTGGACAACTATTTGGACAATGTCGAGGCGTATCTGGACCAGACCAAGCTGAAAGATCCCATTACGGACGAGGAAGTGCCGCCGGATGAGAAGCTCATGCGTTCGCTGGAGCAAAAAGTGCAGGTGCCGGACGCGGGCAAGGACTCGTTCCGCAACGAGATTTTCCGCAGGGTAGCGATGGCCCATCGGCGCGGTGAGACGTTTGACTACACCACGCACGAGAAACTCAAGGGGGCAATAGAAAAACAGCTCTTTGAGGAGCGGCGCGACACGATCAAGCTTACGATCTCCGCGCGGAGCCCCGACCCGGAGCATCTGCGCAAGCTGAACGAAGTCGTGGAGACGCTGGTCAACCGCGAAGGGTATTGCAACGAGTGCGCCAACGAACTCTTGAAATACGTGAGTAGTTTGCTGGCGCGGGAGAAGTAGCGTAAACGATTGACAATCGTTTACGGGAATCGCTGACAACATTCTCACATTCTTGAGAATGTGAGAATGTTGTAGTGCCGTACAAAGAGAGATACACCGCCCTGATGCACTTCGCGTCAGGGCATTTTTACTTGTGCGGCGGCGGAGCCGCTTGTCCGACATTGAATGTTGGACATGCGGGATTTCGCGACGAAGAAGGGTCTTGTAATGGTCTCTATCTGTGAATAACCGACTTGCATAAAATATAGGGCGCGGTACCATAGGCATAGCGCCATACATATAAATGCCATACATAAAGGGTTTTTCTTATGAAGAATTCTATAAAAAAATACGTTTTGCGCCGGGGCGCGGTGATCAGCGCCATGGCGCTCATGGTGCCCATCGCCGCGTCGGGCGCTTTTCACGAAGCGCTCCGAGAGCGGGCAGAGGAGCAGAAAGCGAAGATACAGCAGGGAAGGGAGACGCTCAAGCAGAAGATTGAGGAGCGCAAAGACGCAGTGCAGGAGAAAGGCCGCTCACTAAAAGAGGAGTCTACCGGCCGCGCGGGCGCGCTCACGCAGGAGATGAGGGCGAAAAAGGACGCGACGGCGGAGGAGGCGAAGCAGATGCGGGTACTCTTCAAACAAAAAACGAAGATGCGCACGGCGGAACTCAAGAAAAAGTTCGGAGAAAAGCGCGGGGAGCGGATTGAGCAATTTTTCACCAAGATGGCGGAGAAGTTTGAGGCCGCCATTGACCGGCTGGACCGCGCGGCGGATAAGATTGAGGCACGGATCAGCGCGACGGCAGGGAACGGGAAGGACGTGATGCAGGCCACGGGGAACCTCGCGGCGGCGCGGGCAAAGATTGCGGAGGCGGAACAAGGACTCGCGGATGCCAAGACCAAGTACGCGGAGCTCGCAGCCGGCGCCGACGCGAAAAAGAAATTCGCCGAGGTGAAGGGGCTGGTTCAGGGCGTATCGCAGAAAGTGAAGGATGCGCACGCGGCGCTGGTCCGCACGATTGCGGACATGAAGGGAGTGGGAACGGATACCACGACGCCAGCGGCAGCGCCCTCGCCTTCCCAATAACGCAAACGTCTTTTGGAATAACTCGTAGTTGTTTATGCAACAAGGCACTTCGTCAAAAATGATGTGGATCGTGGCGGCACTCGTCATCATCGCCGCTGGTGCGCTGGTGTATTACTATCTCCTGCCGGGGAGTGGGGGATATGCGCCCGCTCCGGCCGGCGAGACGGTTGCCCCGCAAGCGGGCGTTCCCGGCACTGCCGATGATGCAGAGGCCGATCTCCAGGGCATAGACACGCAAAATCTGGACGCGGAGTTGGGCGACATAGAAAAGGAACTCGCGCAGTGATTCGGTGAAATTTTTCGGCGTCAAAAACCCGCTCCGACGCGTGTCGGAGCGGTTCGCTTTATATATAATTTTATGACGCGTTGTCCCCACTCTTCGGTGTCATTCCCGCCCCCGCTTTCGCGAGGGTACACTCCCGCGGGAATCCAGAAGGCCATTCTTGGCTCTCGCGTTTGTTTTTCTGGATACCCGCTCCCCACTTTCGTGAGGACAAGTTTCGCGGGTATGACATTCCCGATAAGAGAAGTGGGGACAACGCGATTATAAATTACAGATTATAGGATATAAGATTAAAAGAGTTGTATTTTTGCGCTCCGGCGATATACTGGACGCGATGCTTTTTGCACGACGCGGACTCACGCCGCGCGAAGAGAAATATGTCTGGACGCATCATGCGCGGATGAAACTGCGATTTTATCGCCTGACCGAGGCGCGGATACAGCGGATCATCCGACATCCGGCGCGCGTGGAGGAGAGTGTTGTGGAAGGTGCCGTTGCCGTCATGCAGCCCTCCGAAGGGAAAAGATATTCCGAGATCTGGACGCTCTATATTCTCATCGGCGGCGCAAAAAAGAAAATAAAAATCATCTCCGCATGGCGCTACCCGGGCAAGTCCCCGGCGCGCGATCCCATCCCCGCAGCAATACTGCGCGAAATAAAAGCAATCCTATGATCAAAATCTCTCCCTCCGGCATATCGTCGCTCCTGGAGTGCCCGCGCTGCCTCTGGCT
>JBBTVQ010000003.1:0-7224 GCA_038063095.1 Patescibacteria group bacterium | reverse complement strand
GCCGCGGAGAACATCCCCAACCCCATCGCGTCAAAGTCATTCCCCTGTCTCGTGAAGGCCTTGAGCGATGCCGCGATCACGATCGCGGTGCCGGTGGCGGTGGTTGCTATCATCTTCGCGGGGCTCAAGTTCGTGATTGCCGGCGCCCAGGGCAACGAGGGAGAGATCAAGAAAGCGCGGAGCATGCTCTTCTGGATCGTGGTCGGGACCGCGGTGGTGGTGGGGTCCTTTGTCCTTGCCCGGGTGGGCGTGGATTTCTTGGGAGGAGAAACCAAGACGCTTGCGTGTCCATAACGGCCGTGGTATATACTGGAGCATTACTTATCGTGTATTCAACGAAAGGTCGAGCGCGCAGCGCATCGTCAGTGTGTATCGTAACAGTATATAATCTTAATAATACATAAAAATGCGTATGTCCATTTCCGCATTCAAGAAGATGTATCCGGTTGCCGCGGCCGCGGGGCTTTCCCTTTTGCCGGTGGCCGCCGTAGCTCAGGGCAACCTTCAGAACGTCATCAACCTCTCGGAGGCAGCTCTGGACGTCATCAATATCGCCTTGGTGATCGTGTTTGTTCTCGCCATCCTAGTGTTTGGGTGGGGTATCGTCAAATACCTCACCGCGGCCGGGGATCCGACCAAAGTGAAGGAAGCGCGCGGGTTCCTCTGGTGGGGCATTCTCGGCGTTTTCGTCTTGGCGGCCATGTTCGGGATCGTGCAATTCGTGGGACAGTCCGTGGGTATCACGACAGAAGGCGGCGGCTCTCTGGAGCCACCCGGAGTTACGCGCCCGCCCGCGCCGTAGCATCCTGTTATCTTGCTTTACTGTAAAGCCCTGTATGCGAATATGGGGCTTTCAATAATATGACGATGAAAAAATCTATTTTTTTAGTTGCATTCGCTCTCCTGGCAACGGTTCCGCTAATCAGTGTAGCGGCGGCGCTTGATAACATATTCGTATTGGCAGAGAATCTACGTGAGATCGTCTTTATATTGATAATCGTTGTTTTCTCCATCGCGGTGTTGGTTTTTGCCTGGGGCATCGTCAAATACCTCACGGCAGCGGGAGATGCCACCAAACTTGCCGCAGCAAGGGGATTCCTTTGGTGGGGCGTTATCGGAATGTTTGTACTCGCCGCCATGTATGGGTTGGTGCTCTTCATCGCGAGCGCGCTCGGTATCAGTCCTGTCGGCGGTGGGGCTATACGGCCGCCGACCGTCGGACCGTAAGCAGTCCTAATCCGACATTCCAAAAGTGGGGATAATGCTTTTGCGTTATCCCCACTTTCTGTTATGATTTAGGGGGGAACGGGAATATGGAAGCAACGGAGCATCTCATCCAAAGATCTGTTGGTCTCGCACTGGTGTGCTTTGCTTTTCCGCTGGCGGCGCATGCCCAACTGCAAAAGACGGAAGAGATAATCACCAAAAGTAAAAACATACTTGGTATCATCGTGGTTATCGTTTTCTCCCTGGCGCTCGTCGTGTTTGCGTGGGGCATCGTCAAATACCTCACCGCGGCCGGAGACGCCAACAAACTCAAAGAAGCCCGTCCGTTTCTTTTTTGGGGACTTCTGGGACTCTTTGTGCTGGCGGCCGCGTGGGGCCTCATAAAATTCATTGGAAGTGAACTGTCGCTTGGCGACGACTTGGGGGGACAAGGGACGATAACGCCGCTGAGAGTAACGCCGTCGCCGTAATGTTATGCTGATACCCATTGCGCAAGCCGCGGCAGAAGCAAAGTTCACCATCGTCCAGATTATCAGCAATGCAACCGATCTGATTCGGCAGGTTGTGGTTTTGGTCTTTGTGTTGGCCGTCGCGGTGTTTGCCTGGGGAATCGTGAAGATGATCAGCGCCGCAGGCAACGCAGAGAAACTAAAGCAAGCAAAAGGCATCATTTGGTGGGGCATCATCGGGATGTTTGTCTTGGCCGCCATCGGCGGCATCATCGCCTTTCTGCGCGGGGAACTGGGTATTGACACGATTACTAACATCAAGGCGCCGCAATTTACGCCGCAATCCTCGCCAGCGCAGCAACAGCCATGACCGTCACCCAGCTCATCAACGACATTACGACCAAGATTTTCAACCCCTTGATTATCTTGCTCTTTGCCGTGGCGACCATGATGTTTGCGTGGGGCATCGTCCAATATGTGCTGGGCGGCCAGGGCTCGGATCAGAAGATGACGCAGGCAAAAAACGCCATGCTCTGGGGTATCATCGGCATGTTCGTGATGGCGTCCGCGTGGGGCATCGTCGCCATTCTTTGTAAATTTTTCGATACCTGCAAACAAGTCCCCGGCTTCAGTTGAGGAGCGCCGCGTTCAGTGTCGCGCAACCCCGCGCCGGCTGCAGCCGGCGCGGGTTGCGTTTTTGGGGTTTTACGATAGATTTACGGTAGAGACCAGCTATAGAGGTTTAACCTCTATAGTGGTAAGCCAAGGGGCGGGTGATGGAACGGCAGATTCATCCCCCACCTATTTTGCCGATTGCCATTGCCGAGGTGGCGGAACTGGCATACGCGCAGGGCTTAGGACCCTGTGTCCGTGAGGATGTGTGGGTTCGAGTCCCACCCTCGGCACGGCAAAATAGGTGGGGGACAAGCGCGGGGTTTAGGACCCTGTGCCGCAAGGCGTGAGGGTTCAAATCTCCACCCGCCGGAGTTTGGTGAAAATTGCCTCTGGCGCGGTCGTATGGCGCCCCAAACCAAGTTTTTTTTGGCGTCAAAACTTGGTTTGGGGCGCCGATAAGCGGCTTTATTCACCGAATTCCCCGCCAACACTTTGCCAGATCACAGAAGATGTGGAATAGTGATGGAATCGCCGATGTAGCTCAGCGGCAGAGCAACTCCATGGTAAGGAGTAGGCCGTGAGTTCGATTCTCACCATCGGCTAAATATCGAGGCTAAGCCTCCATACTATGGAGGCTTAGCCTCGTAAGTATCAATTGGCGTGAAATCATTGATAGCAAAATTTGATACGCGCGTATGGGAGCGTCTCCGGCGCATGGAAGTTCCGCTGGCGCGGATCGCGCTTTTCGTCGTGTATTTTTGGTTCGGCGCGCTCAAGGCGCTCGACATGAGTCCTGCGGCTCCGCTGGTACAGGAGCTCTATGCGCGGACCATCTTCTCCGTCCCCTTTCCTATGTTCTTTGGCGCGTTTGCGGTTTTTGAGATGGCGATTGGTCTCTTGTTCCTCCTGCGCGGCATGGAGCGCCTGGCACTTCTCCTGGTCGCGGCGCACTTGGCACTGACGGCCCTGCCGTTGGCACTCCTCCCTGACACGACATGGCAGGGATTCTTGGCGCCGACGCTGGAGGGACAATACATCATTAAAAATGTCCTCATTGCGGCCCTCGCCGTCGTCGTGGGGGCGCATATGCAGAGTACCGGGCGCCACAGCCGCACGGCTGAAGTTTTGTAAAAATCAGCGGTTTCTGCTACGCTTGTTTAGCCATTAGCCATTAGCCATTAGCCATTAGCCATTAGCCCATCTCATGCCGCAACCGAATCTCGTCCGCCTGCAATGCACGGTCTGTAAGCGCTACAACTACTGGACCCACAAAAACGTCCGCCAGGCGGAACGGAAGCTCGCGCTCAAAAAGCACTGTGCGTGGTGCAGGAAGCATACCGTTCATAAGGAAGCGAAGAAAACATAGCTGCGGAATGTCCAATATCCAAATCCCAAGATTCCGATGAATGCTTCAATGACTCAATGAGACCATTACAAAACTCCCCTTTCTGCCGCAATCGCGCCATATCACGCTCCGCCGTCGTCCGTCCTCCTTGCCGTACTTTAGCCAGGTACGGGTGCGTCGTCCGTCCTCGGCTCGCGCGAAATGGCGCAATTTCGCTGCGAAAAAGAGTTTTGTAATGGTCTCAATGTCCAAAACGCGTTGATTCATTGGGGCTTGTGTCATTCATTGGTCATTGGAGCTTGGACATTGGGATTTAATTCTGGGGGTTTGGTGAAGTGGTATCACGGTGGTCTCCAAAACCACAGTCGGGAGCTCAATCCTCTCAACCCCCGCTTCATGACTCTTTTTCTTTTTCTCCTGCTCAATATCGTTTTCCTCGCGATAGCCGTTGTTTTTCTCTTTTTTCTCGCGTATACCCTCATCATCGCGACAAACAAAGGGTCTCCGTACGCGCCGACGCGGGCGACCCGCATCGCCGCGGTTTTAGAGTATGCCGAAGCGCGTCCCGAGGAACTGCTCGTTGACCTGGGCTCCGGCAACGGCGGGGTGCTCATTGCGGCGGCGGAGCGGGGCATCCGGGCGCGGGGGGTGGAGATCAATCCGTTTTGGGTATGGTACTCGCGCCGGCGCATTCTGCGTCGTGGCCTCGGGCACCTCGCCACCGTGGTGCGGGACGACTTGTTTACCCATCCTTTTGCCGATGCGAACATTATTTTTATGTATCTCGTGCCTCCAGCCATGGAACGGCTTGCTCCGCGCATCCGCCGCGAGGCCGCGCCAGGCACCCGCGTCGTTGTTCACCGCTTTCCCCTGCCCGGATGGACGCCAGTGAAGCAACGGGACGCCATACTGCTGTACCATGTCTGACGAACGAACGGCGTCTTCCCAAAGATTTTTCCGATGGGCCTGTGCGGCGGCAATGGCCGGGGCCGCGCTCTTAGCATACGAAATCTATCTCCCCCACTCTCGTGCCCGCGAGCCGCATGATGTACGGATTACGAGGGGCTTGGGATCGCGGGAGATTGCGGCATTGCTCCAAAAAGAGGGGGTCATTCGCTCACGGTGGGCGTTTGTCGTCTATGTTTCGGCACGCGGCATTGCGTCTTCGCTCAAACCCGGGGTCTATGTCTTTTCGCGGCAGGCGATTTCGGAGATCGCCGTGGTACTCATCGCCGGCGGACGAAACGAAAAAGAAATTACCATCCCCGAAGGATGGACTGTCGGTGAGGTCGGGAAGTATCTGGAAACGCGGAGCGTCGGGACCGCGGAGGAATGGAATCGCCTGATTTCTCCGGCAAGATCGCAGGCATGGATAGTGCGTTTCGGATTTCTCGCTGACAAGCCCGCGAGCGCCGGCCTGGAGGGATATCTTTTTCCCGACACCTATCGTTTACCGGAAGACGCGGCGCCGGAGAATGCGGCCCTGAAAATGCTGGAAAATTTTGACCGGAAACTGGCGCCGGACATTCGCGCGGAAATCGCGCGCCGCGGAAAAACGCTGTTTGAAATTGTAACCATGGCCTCGCTCATTGAAAAAGAGGTTGTATCCGATGAAGATCGCGCGGTTGTCTCCGGTATTTTATGGAAGCGGCTGGATGCAGACATCCCGTTGCAGGTGGATTCGACCATAGTGTATGCAAAAGTCCAACTTGGAAACGAAGTTTCCAAGTTGGGAGGTGGGGCCCGGAAGAACGGAAAAATCTCGCTCGCGGATACGAACATTGACTCGCCGTACAATACTTATAAATACCGCGGTCTTCCCCAAGGCCCGATTTCCAATCCGGGTCTCTCGGCAATCCGCGCAGCGCTGTATCCCAAAATATCGCCGTACTTGTATTATCTCTCCGCACCCGACGGCCGCACGATTTTTTCCCGCACCCTGGACGAACACAACGCCGCAAAAGCAAAGTATCTGCGGTAGTATTTTCGCTGATTTCGTGGTATAATAAAATGTATGTATAACTGGTCAACGGACGAAAAATCATTGCCGCAAGGCAGTGAAGCGCATACGATATGGCGCCTGGAGCAGGCGGTGAATTTCGGCCTCCATGGAGAAAGATTGTCCGAGGCGGAACTGCGCAAGTATTTGCCGCGGCTTTCTTTGGATCCACATAGGCGCGCGTTTTTGGAACTTCTCCTTTATGGCGATTGACCTTTTGACTCCGCGCCAGAAAGCGTTTTTGGAAGCCGCGGGAAAAGACGATTTTGTCTGCGAGAATTTTTATCTTACCGGCGGCACGGCGCTTGCCGCATTGTATCTGGGCCATCGCTACTCGGAGGATCTGGACTTTTTCTCGGAGAAAGAGATAGATGTTCTTGCGCTTGACGTTTTCCTAAGAAAACTGCAGGCGCCGCTGAGCGTCAAAAAGTTTGATTTTCAGCAAAGTTATAATCGAAATCTCGTATTCCTTGAGTATGAGGATGATGAGATTCTGAAAACGGAATTTACATTCTTCCCGTTTCCTCGGATAGAAAAGGGGCGGCGCGAATACGGCATAGAAACGGATAGTTTGCCGGACATCGCGATCAACAAACTCTTTACGATTTATCAGCGCGTCAAGGCGCGCGATTACATTGATCTTTACCTTATCTGCCGCGATAAAAATTTTACGATCGCCGATCTCATCCCGAAAGCGCGCGCGAAGTTTGACTGGCATATTGATCCTTTGCAACTGGGTACGCAATTCCTCAAAGCGCGAGAGGCCGCTGACCTCCCGCGCATGATCGCGCCGATCACCAATGAGGAATGGCGCAGTTTTTTCGTTGATGAGGCAAAAAAAATGAAACAGGAAGTGCTGGACGCCTTTTCTTGACATTATTTTTGCTTTTCTCTACACTACCCCTACGCCCAAAGACCGCAGGCGCGCCATAAGACCTGCCGAGGGATAAAAAGGGGCTACTCTTTTGTCTTGCTTTGGGCGTGTACGCGCCTTTTTATGTTGAGTAAATCACAAAAATCATAGATCGTGTCGTGGCTGACCGATAGATTCCGACGCCAGAAGATCGCCATATTCAGCGACTTGCGCGGCGTATCGGTGACGAAAGCCCAAATACTCCGGCGCGCGCTCAAAAATACGGACGCCGAGTATAAAGTCGCGAAAAAGACCCTTTTTGACCGAGCGCTGGACAGCGCGGGGTTTGCGGTGAAGACAAAGGAAATGCAGGGAGAAATCGGGGTTGCGTTCGGGTACGGAGATCAGGCGGCTCCGGCAAGAATTCTCGCGAAATTCGGCAAGGAGAACGATACATTCAAGATTCTTGGCGGGCTTCTGGGCTCGCGCGTGATGACCGAAAAGGACATAACAGCCCTTGCCCGACTCCCCTCTCGCGAGGTACTGCTGGCGCAGGTCGTTGGCGCGCTGTCCGCGCCGATGCGCGGACTCGTTGGCGCCCTTCAAGCCAGCATAAGAAATCTTACGTATGTTATCGGTCAATTACGCGATAATAAAAGTCAATAATTTTCTAACCTAATCTATAATTTTATGACGCGTTGTCCCCACTCTTCGGTGTCATTCCCGCCCCCGCTTT
>JBBTVQ010000002.1:2573-5035 GCA_038063095.1 Patescibacteria group bacterium | reverse complement strand
CTGATCCGGCTCCTCCAGTTTGGCGCGGATCAAGGCGTCCAGATTTCTGATTCGGGAAAACGAGTCCTCGCGGTTGCGCCCCTTCTGCATCTGGAGTGTAAAGAACCGCTGGATCAGGCGCTGGAGGTCATCGGCGTACTCGTCCAGGGTCTCGCGCGCGTCTCGGTATTCGCCCGCGTTGAACGCGTCCACGACTTCCTGCAATACCTTGTCCACCTCGGCGCGGATCTGCTCGTCCTTCACGCGCTTGAGCATCTGCTTGATGTCGCGGAGCCGAAAGATCGTGCCCTCAATCTCCCCAGGGTGCCCGCTCTCGTGGAAAAACTGCATCTCTTCCATGGCCTCCTCCAGATTGCCGGAGGCCAGATGTGCCCGTACCGCGGCCGCATGCTCGCGCATCTCGCTCGCTCGCGCGCGCACCGTCTCCAGATTGAGTCCAATATTCTGCACGGATTTCACGGTGAGCAGGCGTTCCAGCCGCTTGACCGAGGTCTCAATCTGCTTTATCTCGTTCGGCAATTCCACCTTTGCCCTGATTTTATTCATCTCGTCCCAGTACTGGGCGTCGCGGAAATCCTGCACGGCGTCGCGGAGCGCCCCGCCCGTTGGCGAAGCGCTTTTTATCGCGGTCTGCGCCCGATCCAGTTCGGCGGCAATCGCGGCGAGGCGCGCCGACTCGTCGGAAAACGCGGCATTTTTTCGCACGCGGTTTGCAATCTGACGTATCTGGGATCGGAGATCTTTGATTTCACGCAATACCTGCTGGACTTCACGCGGATCCACAAAGTCCTGCGGCCCTTCCTCGGATTCACCCGTCTCCCCCTGTCCCTGCGGTCCGGGAGAGTGTCCTGACGGCTCTGACGGCGGAGGCGGCGGGGGCTGCGGAGGAGAGGGCTGCGGCGCCTGCGGTACTGGCGCTGGCGCTTGATCCGGTGAGCTGGGAGCGGGTGGGGCCGGACTCTCCTGCGGGAGCGTGGAACTTCCGGCCTGGGCAAGCTGGCGCACGCTCGCCAAATACACCTCCCCGCCGGTCAACCGGTCTAATCCCTCCAGCGCCATACCCGCTCCGAGGAGCAACGCGACTAATCCGATTGTCGGTCCCATAGGTTGAAAAACGTTAGTTATTTAAAAATTTTCCTATGCCGCATACCACTCAACAAGGAAGATTACGGCACATCCAGAAATAGCATATCCCGTCTATGCTCCGGCTCGCCAGATGCTGGCAGAGAATTGCCGTCAAATCCGGCAACGGCTGCCAACGGTGCTGCAACCGTCTCAATCAATTTTGCGGCTACGCGATAGGGATCCATGTTTGCCGCCGGACGGCGGTCTTCCAGATACCCCCTTCCCTGCTGTGCGCTGAATATCGGAATCCTGATGGAAGCCCCGCGGTCGCTCACGCCGAAGCGAAACTCGCGGATGCTGCAGGTCTCGTGTTTGCCGGTCAGGCGCTCCGCGTTTCCCGCGCCGTAGACCGCGATGTGATCCGCGTGCTTGAGCCCCAGTTTTATGCACGCCTCTTCAATGGCGCGGATGCCGTCCTCCCCGCGCATCGCGCGCGTGCTGAAGTTGGTGTGGGCGCCGGCGCCGTTCCAGTCGCCGTGCACCGGCTTCGGCGCATAGGAGACCACGATGTCCCGTTCCTCCCCCAGCCGTTCCAGGATCCAGCGCGCAAGCCAGAGTTCATCCCCCGCGGCCAACGGACCCACAGGACCTATCTGAAATTCCCACTGGCCGGGCATCACCTCTGCGTTGATGCCCGCAACGGTCAGCCCGGCGCGCATGCACGCGTCCAGGTGCGCCTCGGCAAGGGCACGCCCGAAAATCCGTCCGGCGCCCACGCCGCAATAGTACGGACCCTGCGGCGCGGGAAATCCCTCTTCCGGAAATCCAAGCGGCCTGCCTGCCTGAAACAGGGTGTACTCCTGCTCTATCCCGAACCACGGATCCTGATCTTCATATTTTTTCGCAACAGCGCGCAGGGGTGAGCGGGTGTTGGTCTCATGCGGCGTTCCGTCCGCATTCATCACCTCGCACATCACCAGCGCGTGCTCGCCCTCGCGGATGGGATCTTTCACCACTCTGACCGGGGCCAGCAGACAATCGCTTTTTGATCCGGTTGCCTGCTCTGTGCTTGATCCGTCAAACGCCCAAACCGGAATATCCGCAGCGGCCCGCGCCGGGCCTTCAATGATTTTTGTTTTTGACCGGAGCATCGGCGTGGGCCGGGTTCCGTCAAGCCAGATGTACTCCGCTTTTATAAGCGCCATATCATGAAACAGGAAGACGGCTTCAAAACCCTCTCAATCCTCCCTCATTCCATTATATACTACTTTTCACCCCGCACGGGGTAGGGGCTGTGGACAACTAGAGCATGTCCGGAAACCCTCTTTCATTGCGAAATCGCAGGATTTCTGGCGGACTCGTTTTGCCCCATCGGCAAAACCGGGGTTTGGGGGGGG
>JBBTVQ010000002.1:0-2563 GCA_038063095.1 Patescibacteria group bacterium | reverse complement strand
CGAAACCCTTCGAGTCCTGACGGAAGCAAAGCAGTTTGCTTCCTCCAGTTTTGCAGCATAATCATCGCAATCCTTGCTTGCTTTGAGTTTATCCAAAAATGATTTGCCCCGCAACGACTGAACGCTGCGGGGACTTTTGGTTGCGTATTTCACAATTTCGATCTCATCCCAAATTGGCTGGTCATTCATCCCCGATCAATTGAGAAACAAGAGGGGCCGAATGTTGATCTCATTCGATTCGCAACTCAGCAAGTATTGTCTGAAGCCGCTCGAGCTCATGCAAGGCAACGGGCAATCCCTCGGCAATCGCTCCATGCATTTCTTCGAGCAAACCACTAACCACTTCAATTTGATAGAGTCTAATCTTTTTCTCCAGATCAAGTTTCTGGTGGCGAGTGGGGATTTCAGTGACGATGCGACACCTTGTATTGACCCGCATCCTGATCGTATGCAATGAGACCGAGTTTAATAAGGCGGCTGCGGATGGCGCCGGGCATGCGACCCAGATGCTGTGCCAGTACGAGCGTCTGCTTACCTTCCGCAAACAGGGCGCGTAATGCCGCGTCGCTTTCATCATTCCATGCGCGATACGCATTGGGATGCTCCGCGCGAATGGCTGCGATGTTCCCCCCGCTTCGGCTGGACGGCCGGGACCGTACCGCAGATACCCCGGCGGCCTCGCTGGCTGCGGGCGCCCGGCCTCCGCAGCGCCACAGAAACGTCCGATGTTTCATCTTCAGGTCTTCCCGCGGCATGCCTGCAAGTTTTTCGCGCGCTTTTTGGGACAAGAGCCGAAAAATTTTGTCTTTTGCGAGAACCTCTTCGTTGACCATAAATGCGCGTTCGTTTGCGCCCAAGAGGTACAGACCCGAGAGCCGCCGCACGCGCGAAAGCGCCACATATCCCTGCCCGTACTCAAAAGCATCCGACAGATCCACCACCGCGGCGTCCATGCTCATGCCCTGGCTTTTGTGCACCGTCATGGCCCACGCGAGGCGCAGGGGGATCTGCGCCACGCGCGCACGCGTCCGCCCCTGCTCCTCAATCACCCACTCCATGGGCTTGACCGTGATGCGCCTGCCCCTGGTCGTCTCTACGATTGGGTAGCCGGTCTCCCGGTCAAAATTGCGGATCACTCCCACTGTCCCGTTCACAAACATTCCCTGCGGATGATTTTTTGTACACATCACCGCAGCTCCTTTTTTGAGCACGAGCATCTCGGGTGAGAGGCAGTGGCGCTTGAGCGTGGCAACGAGCAGGGCGGGACCGGACGCCTCCATCTGAAAGGCCGCCGGATCTCCCGGCAGGATCTGCAGGCGTTCGGCATTGATGCGATCCACATCCGCATTGTGGGAAAACAATTTTGGCACGTCGCGGGGCGTCTGTTCTATGGTATGCCGCTGTTCCAACAGGCGCTCGCGGTGTTTCGCGTCAAAGCGATTGGTCCGTATGGCGGCCAGTATGTCCAGATAGACCGGATCATCCTGCCGGTATTGTTCGGAGAGATAGCATACGACGGGATTGAGCGCCCGCCACGTGTCGGACGCATGGGCAAATTGCGCCGTAGCGTCCTCCTGCGGCACGGGCGGCAGCTGAAAAAAGTCCCCGACCAGCACCACCTGCAGTCCTCCGAATGATATCGGGGTACCGCGGCCCGCGCGGCACACGGCATCCACCATGGACAGTGTCGCCGCCGACAGCATGGACACTTCGTCTATGATGAGGACTTTCGTTTTTTCAATCCGCTTTCTGATTTTGGTACGCGCGGCGACCGCCGCCGCCTCGATGTCGGACAGGCGTCCGGCAATACCGATGCCGCTCCAGGCGTGTATGGTCATGCCGCCGATGTGCGTCGCCGCGATGCCCGTGGACGCCGTGATCGCGGGTTCAACCCCGCAGGAGCGAAGGTATGCGGCATAGGCATTGACCGTATGGCTCTTGCCCGATCCGGGCTCCCCGGTGAGGAACACATTCGCCCCGGTCCTCAAAATATCCAATGCCGCATGCTGCGTCATGGTTAAAATCCAAACCTTTATTTTACAGAAACTGCCGGGCAGGGACTCGAACCCCGATACCATGCTCCAGAGGCATGTGTCCTACCATTAGACGACCCGGCAATGATGTGTTCCAAACGTCCCGACCCAGTCGAGACGCATCATTGAGTATACTCCCCGCGCCATATTTTTCAACGATTAAAAATGAGCAGTCAGGGACGCCTTGACTGCTCTATTGTGCGCAATGTCCTCCTTGCCACTACGTTCGGTTTTGGAGAGCGGCGATTCGCGCGTTGATTCTGGGAAGGATGTCTTTTTTGAGTCGCATATAGCGAGTATTCTGACTTCTATTCTTGCGCTTGATCCTGGCAAGCGCCTGATACTCGCGGTACAGATGCTTGTACTCCGCGACTGATTCTTCGTATTCCTCGTCCAATGCTCCTTCAATCGGCAGCGGCATCTTCTTGCTCCTCTTCGGCTAGGCGCACCCAGCCGTGGGTGCCCACGATGATGAGGATCCGATGACCCTCGTACGACTCCACCTCGCTCAGGGAAAAGCCGGGTACGAG
>JBBTVQ010000001.1:11392-14423 GCA_038063095.1 Patescibacteria group bacterium | reverse complement strand
TCGCATCATTTTGAGCGAGCCGAGGACGGACGAGGAAGCCGTACTTGGCTAAAGTACGGCGACGAGGACGGAGTGAGGGCGGAGCCGGAATTGCAGCAGAAAAGGGAGTTTTTAGATGACCTCAACATCAATAGGCGCATTATTTGGAAAAAGTAAAGTCGTGCCGGATGCGTGGGAAGGCACGATCGGGGCGTGTATACAATACAGCGCGTCTGGCTTCTCCGCGACAAAATCTTGCAAAAGGGGCGGGCGTGTGGTATGCATGGAGACGAACGAAATCCCGTAATACAACTTCGGCAACATTCGTTCTTTTGTCCCGCCGAATGGGGCGGGACTGCCGAAGTTGATATACGGGACGAAACCGGCGCTCTCTCGCGGCGTGTTATACGATTTATAGATGTAACAAGAGACCGCCGGATGGATTTGCTTCATGTCGTCGTATCTGGAAGCAGAAGGCATTTCTTCCGCATATCCCGCGGATGCGGGATCGGGAGAAATGAAAGATGAAGAGATTCTCCGCGCGGCAGAGAGCGAGCCCGCGATGTTTGCCATGCTCGTGGAGCGGTATCAAGAGCCCCTCATGCGTGCGGCTCTGCGTGTCGTCAGGAACCGCGAGGAGGCGGAAGACATCGTGCAGGAGGCATTTGTCAAAATGTACAGAAACGCTCAGAAGTTCCAGAAACTTGACGGGATTGAATTCAAGTCATGGGCGTACAAGGTGACGATTAACACCGCGATTACGCACTATCGGCGGCTCAAGCGCGGGGAGTTTACGGTGGAGGATCCTGGTATCTACCAGGAAGCGGGCGGGGAGTTTATGGATGTCCGCGTGTCGCTGGCAGCAGACGCCAAAGCCGTGGTGGCATCGGCACTCACCAGAATGCCGGGCCACTTGGGCTCCGTGCTCCGGCGCTACTATTTGGAAGACAAGTCATACCGTACCGTGGCAAAGGAGGAGGATATTTCTATTCCGACCTTGAAGATGCGCCTCTTCCGCGCAAAGAAACTATTTCGCAAAATAAACGGTGAGTCGGATAGGCCCACTTTATCGTTATGAATAAAATCATGACAACAGAACATGTCGGCGCCGCGGGTACCACGCGTTTCCGCGGCGACGTCTTGCGCCGTATCTATCGCGTGTGGCTGGTGCGGAAATTGGCGCCGATCCTGCTCCTGGAGATCGTGGTTCTGTCCGTCCTCCTCTACGGCCTCGGACGGTTGGTCTTTGTGGAGCGGATTTTTGTGAATGCTCTTGCGGTGCTCTTTCGCGAGCCGTCCGGCATCGTCGGCTTCGGCGTATCCGCATTTATCCACGCGCCCGCGGCAGCCAAACTCTTCGCGATCGGGCTGGTCGTCCTCCTCGCCCTTGTCATCCGCCTGGTCACGCAGGGGATGCTCCGGTTTATCTTGGTCAAAGAAAATTATTTCGGGCGCATAGATGAGGCAAAACGCGTAACGCATAGCGCGTAGCGCGTAACGCATAGCGCAACACGCCGTGGAAGTTATTTACGAAGACGGCGACCTGATCGTGGTCAATAAGCCGCCGGGGATTTCTGTCCACGGCGGCGGCTCTGTTTTGGGGCGGACGCTCGTGGACGAACTTTACCAGCGTTTTCCTGAGATCGCGGGAGTCGGGGAAGATGCGGCGCGCCCCGGCATCGTGCACCGGCTGGACCGCGACACGTCCGGCGTCATGGTGGTGGCGCGTAATCAGAGGAGTTTTACGGCGCTCAAAGAACTTTTTCACCAGCGTCTCGTGGAGAAAACATATCTTGCGATTGTCTGCGGCGTCCCGCGCCAAAGGGAAGGGGTTATTGATTTGCCGATCGGACGGCTCGCGAGCGATCCCACCAAAAGGGGAAGCGTGCGATACAGGGGTCGGATCCCTGTACGGGGAGCGCGCGAGGCGTCCACGCGATATCGGGTGCTGAAAAGAGGCGCTGGTATGGCGCTCGTGGAATTGAAGCCCAAAACCGGCCGTATGCATCAACTCCGCGTGCATATGGCCGCCATCGGCAACCCGGTCGCGTGCGACACAAAGTACGGCGGGAGAAATGTGTGTTGTCCTCTGGGGGTCGGAGGCGCGGCCGGCGCCCAGCCCCTGCGCGCAAGGGCTGGGCGCCAGCTCCTCCACGCCCAATCCCTTTGCTTCAGCTTTCCCGAAGGCCGGAGAATCTCTTTTGCAGCAGACCCGCCGGAGGATTTTATGCTTGCGCAAAAGGGGATTTTTTGATACCATGCGTCTTGATGAATGACACATTTTTTCAGAGGTCCCAATTGCGCACCGACTTGCCGGAGATGCGGCCCGGGGATACGGTGCGCGTGTATCAGAAAATAAAAGAGGGGGATAAGGAGCGGACTGCGCGCTTTGAGGGCATGGTGTTGGCTCGTAAGCACGGCTCGGGCATCACCGCGACCGTCACCGTGCGCCGGGTCATAGACGGGGTCGGCGTGGAGCGCATTTTCCCGATCCATTCTCCCTTGATCGCCAAAATTGACGTGCTGCGCCGCGCCAAAGTACGGCGCGCCAAGCTCTACTACATCCGCGACAAGGCCAGCCGCGAAGTGCGCAAACGAATGAAGCAGGTTTGGCGCGAAGCCGCGCCCCGGACGCGCGTCGGGGCAGAAGTGCCAGAACCGGCCGAATCCGCGGCGGAATAGATTTTTTGCAAAGAAATGTGATATGATACGCCCGCGTCCCGAGCTCGGGACGCGGGCGTATCATAATGCGCGGGTGGTGAAATCCGGTAAACACGCTAGCTTGAGGGGCTAGTGCCCGAAAGGGCTTGGAGGTTCAAATCCTCTCCCGCGCATTTTGCTTTTTGGGGACGAGTAGCCCCGACGCGCCAATAGAACTGGTAGTCGGGGTCCCGACCCCTCGCGGGCGTCGGGACTCAGTAGTAGAGCGTCTCGTTTATTCACCCGCCTAAACTTCGGGCGGTTAGCTCAGGGGTAGAGCGACTCGTTTACACCGAGTAGGTCGTAGGTTCAAATCCTACACCGCCCATCGCCCGAAGTTTGGGCGGGCAAG
>JBBTVQ010000001.1:0-11382 GCA_038063095.1 Patescibacteria group bacterium | reverse complement strand
GGCGGCGGAAGCCGCCGCGACTTGTAGGCGACTCCTCTCCCGCGCACCACATACCATAAACAACAAACCCCTCGGAGGGGTTTGTTGTTTATGCGGAAGACAGGGGCGTCTCGCCGTCTTTGGTGACGAGGGAGGGATGCGGCATGGGGAAGAGCATGGTTCCTCCTTTTTCCATGTATTCGCGCTCGCGCCGGAGGAGTTCTTCGCGGAAAAACCAAATGAGGACCAGGAGGCACGAGGGCTGCATGGCGCGCATGCGCTCTTCGGAAATCACCTCAATGTCGGTGCCGAGCGTACGGAGGCCGGTTTTTTCCGGATTGCGGTCGCACAAATACGGCACAAGATCTTTGCCAATGCCAAAGTATTGCAAAAGCACGTTCCCTTTGGTGGAGGCGCCGAGGCCGACGACCGTACCCCCGCGCTCCTTCTCTTTTTTCAGATATCCTACGATGCTGTTCTTTAGGTCGGTGATTTTTTTACCGAACGCATGGAATGTCTGCGGGCGGTCAAGGCCCATCGCGGTTTCTTCATCAAGAATACGCTGAACGTTCGCAGACACGATTTGCCCGCTTTTTTTATGCGTCACAGATACGCGCAAACTGCCGCCGTTGACCGGATTAGTGGAAGCGTCGATGACCTCCAGATCATGCATGGCAAGGAGCGTTTTGAGCGTTGCAAGAGAATAATAAAGTAGATGCTCGTGGCAGATATCGAAAAAATTCATATTCGCAATGACGTCGCGCAGGTATGAAAGCTGAATGCACCAGACACCCTCCGGATGCAAGATGTCTTTTGTATCAGCCACAAACGTGTGCGGATCGTCCAAATCGTAGAACATGGCGATACAGGTAATCACTTTGAAGTTTTCAATGCCGCAGCTTACTGCTCGCGCCGAGTCCTTGGAGAAATAGTCCGTGTGGATTCGTATGGAAGGATCCAGCCCTTCCAGCGCGGGAATGTTTTTTGCGGGGTCAATGCCAAAGCGCCGCAGGGAGGCGGGAAAAAAGGAAAGCAGGGTGCCGTCGTTACAGCCGATGTCCAGGATCGCGTCGCCCGGTTCCACTATCACGCGTTTTTGCACCTCGTCGGCGATGTCTCTGAGGGCCTCGCGCATCATAGGGTTGGTGGCCGAGCGATAAAAATATTCGCGGTAGAGGAGGTCGCGGTCCACGGTCTCGCGGAGTTGCAGGAGGCCGCAGGCCGCGGGATTTTTTGAGCGGTCGCAGAGGGCGAGTGTCAGGGGAAAGCGGGTTGCGGCGAGCGGATTGTCGGCGTTGGTGCGCACAAAGGATGACGCCAAAAATTGTTCTCCGAGGGAGAGGACGTCCGTGAGATCGGTATTGCCGCAGAGGCGACAGCGGTCGGCGCGTGTATAGTTCATAGGTTTTTAACCTTCGCGGGAAGCGGACGGAACAATTCTTTCACGATCATTCGGAGCAACTGGAGGCCGGTGCGGAAGTTTTTCGCTTTGCGCACGCCCCCGATCCGTTTCGGCTCTATACAGGGAATGTCTGTGATCTTGAAACGCGCCTTGGCGAATTGAATGGACGTCTGCGTGGGGAACGTGAGTCCGTCCTCATCCGCGTTGAGGGCGAGGAAACGGTCTTTGCGGTACGCGCGGTAGCCGTTCATGGCGTCGGTGAATGACGCGCGGAAGAGGACGTTGATGAGCGCGGTAAATCCCCAGTTGCCGAGGCGCGTGATCCGCGTCTCGTCCAAACTTGCGGCGCCCTCCATGTTGCGGGAGGCGATGACCAGGTCATGCCCCTCTTTCATTTTTTCTATGAGGCGTGGTATGGCGGCCGGGTCGCAGTTGCCGTCGCCCATGAATTCTATGATGACATCTCCCTGTGCCAGCGCGATGCATTCCCGCATGCCCTCTCCGTATCCGGGCCGCTGTTGTACGAGTACCCGATAGTCGTGCGCGCGGCACCATTCAATAGTGCCGTCGGTGGACCCGCCGTCCACCACGATGATCTCATCCACCCACTGCTTCTGAATGTTCGGGAGGACCACGGGCACGGCTTCCACTTCGTCCAGCGTGAGAATGGCGAGCGTGGTTTTCATACAATGGATACAGCGTATCACCCCGCGTTTTTTGCGGCAAGTGATTGTATGGGATACGGACGTATGCTACGATCACTGCCATGTATGACGGCATACGGAAGATTGCTGACCGGCTCGCGTGTCCCCAGTGCCGCACGGCGCTGGCGCCGGGGACTGGTTTTTTTTCATGCGCCGCGTGCGGTGTCGCGTATCCGGTAACCGAAGGCATCCTGGATATGCGCAAACCCGCGGATCGCGAGAAAGCCGAATCCGTGGACTGGGGCAGGCACTGGGGCGAGGAACACCAGGGCGGGATGGCGCAGAAGTTTTTCAGCGCGTACCGGAAACACGTATTTGCGCGGACGGTCGCGTATTTTCTGGATCGCTATTTTCCGGAAAAAGGTATTTTTGTGGAAGTGGGCTCCGGCACCGCCGAGACCTCGGTGCGGGTGGACAAACGCGACTGCGCCAGAGTGTTGGTGGCACTGGACATTGTGTTTCCGGTCCTCACGCACTGCGATCCGGTGATGGACGCGCGGATATGCGCGGATGGTTTCCGGCTTCCGTTCCGCGACGCGTCTCTCGACGGCATCTGGAATCTGGGCGTCATGGAGCACTTCACGCATGATCAGATTGACGAGATGATGAGTGGGTTCCGGCGCGTCCTGCGCCCCGGGGGGCGTGTCATTCTCTTCTGGCCCGCGAAAAACTCCGTTCCGCAGAAGATGTTGCAGGCGGCGGCGTGGGTCATCAATCTTAAAAAGCGGGAGAAGCGGTTTCGGTTCCATCCGGACGAGATCTCACAACTGCAGTCAAATCGGCAGGCGCGCGCGGTGATGGCGCGCAACGGCTTCACGCCCCTCCATGTGGACTGGGGGTTTGCCAGCGGCATGGCGTTCAAGTCGGTGGTGGGAGAGAAAAGCGCGGAGCCGCAGATTCTCGCGGCGGTATCATCATGATCGGCTGGGTGAAAATCGTTGCGAAGAGACATTGGGCGGCACTGGCGCTTGCCCTCGTGGTGAGTGGTGTGTACGGCAGTCATCACCTGTTTATCTCGCGCATCCTACTGGCACAGGGAGCGGCATATCGTCCGCTCACGTTTGCGGCGCATGCGGATACCAGCGTCTACGGCATACGGGCAAACGCGGTATACGGGGGGCAGTGGCTTGCGGGCGATATCAGCATACCGGCGTATGCCGGGAACCCGTCGGCTCTGCCGCTGCTCAACTCGTTCATCATGGGAGGATTGGGGCGCCTCCTAAGATCCCTGGAGCGCGCGTTCATTCTGTCGGACTTTCTCTTTCCGCCGCTCATTTTCGTGGCGCTCTATTTTCTGGCGTTTGAGCTCACCCGGGCGCGGGCGCTCGCCATCTTCTTTGCGGCGTTTTTTATTTTTATTCCCAAAGCCATTCTGTCGTTCCCACCTGTATCGTGGCCGCTCCTGCAGACGCTGCTCCAGCGCGTCTTGCCGGACCCGTCCGGCATCTTATATTTCGTCCGTTTTGACTATCCGAAGATCACGTTTCTCTTCTCGGCGCCGGCGCTCTACGGGACCCTGCGTGCCGTGAGGCGCCAAGAGCGATGGAGCGTGTGGCTGGCCGGCATCTGCCTCGGCCTCATGTTTTATACCTATCTCTATGACTGGGTATACTTTTTCATCGGCATCTCGCTCATGGGAGTCATGTTGGCGCTGTCAGGAAGGTATCGCGCGTGCATGCGCCTGGTACAGATCGCGGGTATCGGATTGGTACTCTCGGGGGCGTACTGGTATAATTTTTTTCTGCTCCGGCAATTGCCGCAGTATCAGGACATTGCGGCGCGAATCGGCGTGGAGACGGGCGGGTTTCTGCGGTGGGCGAGCGTGGAAAAAAGTTATGCGCGCATCGCGATCCTCGTTGTCGCGCTGTGGTATCTCGCGCCCAAGCGGGAGCGCGCGTCGGCTCTGTATCTGAGCGGACTCCTCCTCGCGTTCGTCGCGGCCGTGAACATTCAGATTGTCACCGGTTTCAATCCGCATCCGGATCATTGGTACAAAATATCGTTTCTGCCGCTGGCACTCGCCATGCTCTCGGCCGGGTATTGGGCGCTCCTCCGCTGGGTTCCTCCGCGGGCGCTCGCCTCCGGCGCCGTGATTGCGGCGGTGGCTACCGGACTCGTGTTCGGGCGATCCGTTGCATCGCAGTATTATTACAGTAAAAAGGACGCCCCCTATTATACGGTGGACCGCTCGTACGCCGCGGCCTACGATTGGATCGCAGAGCAGGCGCCCCCGCGTTCGTTGGTTGCCAGTTTGGATACGCTCACCAATAATGAATTGACGCTCTACGCGCCGCAGAGGACGTTTCTTTTGAACGGCCTCCACACGACTGCGCCGGATGAAAAAATATGGAGACGGCTCATGGAAACCGCTGCCGTCTTCGGGGTATCGGCGGAGGAATTTCCGGCGCTTCTCCGCAAAGACGACCTGATCTTCTATTTGTTTCTGAACGAATACGGTGATCGGTCGTTTGATGGTGCCTTCCGGAATGACGAACGTTCCAAACGGGTGATTCCCGACGCCGTGCGGGAGCGCATGACCCGCGTCTATCTGCGTATGCGGGCGGAAGCAAAGCCAGAAGAGATCGTTTTGGGCGCGGACTATGTGGTGGTGGGACCGCGCGAGGAGGCGGTGTCGTCATTCCGGCTCCTCCAAAACCTGGAAAAAGCGTACGACGCCGAAGGAGTACGGGTGTATAGAGTCATCAAAAAATGAAAATTATATTTTTGAATACCTGGGGCGGCAGGGCGTACGAGCCCCTGATGCAATTTTTGTGCGGGCAGCGGTCGACAACGGATTTTTTCTGCCTGCAGGAAGTGTTTGATTCGCCGGACCATCGGGAAGTGAGTTGGGGCGGGCGAGCGGATCTGCTGGCAGGTCTCCGGCGGGCACTGCCGGAGCACGAAGGATATTTTTCTGCCTGCCTGCATGACTTTGACGGCGACGAATATACGGATTTTCCATTGGCGCACGGCAACGCGATTTTTGCGAAAAAGGACTTGCCGATTGCGTCCCGCGGCGATCTGCTGATTACGGGCGGCGGGTGGCCGGGCCGCGGGGATATGCACGCGTATCCGCACAAGCTCCAGTACGTCCGTTTTGAACGGGCGGGTCTCCGGTACGCGCTGGTCAATCTTCACGGCATGGCATATCCCGGTTCTAAGAGAGACACGCCGGAGCGACTGGCGCAGTCGCGGAACATTGTTGATTTCTTGGCGGGCGAGGAGGGAGAAAAAATTCTCGGCGGCGACTTCAACCTCTTGCCGGACACCGAGAGCATCCGCATGATTGAGCGCGCCGGCATGAGGAATCTCATCGCGGCCTACTGCATCACCACAACGCGCAGCCCGTTTTCTTACGGCCAATATCCGGAATCGGATCGGCAGTATTTTGCGGATTACGCGTTTGTGTCGCCGGGTATCGCGGTAGAGAGTTTCTCCGTGCCGCAGATGGAGGTGTCTGATCATCTCCCGCTGGTACTGGAGGTTGCAGTGTAATGCGTACGGCGTATACTAAATTGTATGGGAATCTACCGCGATCTTCCTCCTCTGGGGAGGCGATATGCGCAACTGATGGTTCTTGGGCTCTTGACGGGCCTGGCGGCGGGTTCTTTTGCTTTTGCGTTTTCCTATCTGGTGTCGGCGCGTGAGATGAAAGGGACTGGCGCGCCGACGCGCCAAATCGCGGTATCCGGCGAAGGCAAAGTATCCGTGAGACCGGACATTGCCACGGTGCGCGCGAGCGTAATCACGCAGGCCGCCACAGTCGGAGACGCGCAGAATCAGAACAGCGCGCGGTCCGGCGCCGTGATGGAATTCCTCAAGCGTCAGGGGATTGAGGATCACGACATCAAAACCGCGGGCTACACGGTAGTACCGCAATACGAATATGATCCTCCATGCGTCGTGCCGCTGGGGCGTGTTTCTTCGCGGTGCCCGCCGGCCAGACCCCCGCGAATCTCTTCCTACGAAGTGCGCAATACCACTGAGATAAAAGTCAGGGATTTGGCACAGGTAGACGCGGTGCTGGAGGGTGTGGTCACGGCGGGAGCAAACCAGGTGGATGCCTTGCAGTTTGGCATTGACGACGAGGAGGCGGTAAAAGCCGAAGCGCGCAGAGAAGCGATTGAAGACGCCATGAAAAAAGCAAAAATTCTGACGCGCGACTTGCATATCCGCCTCAAGCGGATCATCTCGTTTTCTGAGTCCGGTCAAGGAGGTCCGATATTCTCGTACGCGCTCAAAGGCGGCTTTGGCGGTGAACAAGCCCTGCCTTCCGCAACTCCGCAAGTGGCCCCGGGCGAGCAGGAAGTGCGTTCGCAGGTGACGATTACGTACGAGTTTCGATAAATCGCGGATGTCTTGAACGCGACTTCATTATGGGCTATACTTCGCATAGTCCATAATTTTTTTGCCGAGGTAGCTCAGTGGTAGAGCGCGGCTCTGAAGAAGCCGGCGTCGGCAGTTCAATTCTGCCCCTCGGCACCGTATAAAATATGAATTTCGATATCTTACTGGCAAAATTACCGATAGTCGGCATCGTCTTTGAACGGTCGTACGCTTTTTGGCGTTCGCATATTGCTGTTGCGAATGCGACCCATATAGCATTCGGAAGCGGCCTGGTTTTGATTTTCTCTGCCGAGTTTTTTGTAGTGGGGCTTGTTCTTCTCGTGGCAACGGCAGTAATGCATATAATTGCCTTTGTTGCGGGTGGGTAATAAGCGGCCATGGTTTAGTGGCAGAACACGTGCTTGCCAAGCACGGGGCGCGGTTTCGATTACCGCTGGCCGCATCAGTTTTTTATCCATCTAAATTCAACCACTATGCCAACCATCACGATTCCAAAAAACATAACCATAGATCAGGATCTTATTGCGGTTCCAGGTCGGTTGTATAACGAATTCGTCGAATGGCAGGAAAAAATAAAGTCGGTTCGGACATTCAAACCGACTGCGGCAGAGAAGAGAGCGCTTGCGCGGGCGCGGAAGAATCTTGCCAAAGGCAAATACCTGACGCTGGTGGAATTGGAACATGCACTGGGATTTGATCGTTGACGGATCGGTGCAGAAGGCGCTCAAGCGGATTTCCCGTTCAGATGCAAAACGCCTCTATGCCGTTATCCGGGAATTCGCCGTCAATCCCTTCAGCGGAGACATAGAGAAAATGGAAGGCGAAAAAAATACTTGGCGGCGGCGCGTGGGCGCATACCGCATTATCTACGATATCCTCAAAGGTCGTAGGATCGTCCACATATCCGATATACGGCGTCGCACCTCCAGCACTTATTAAGACGCGGTTTCGATTACCGCTGGCCGCACAGATCGCTATAAGCGTTTGTATTATGAATAACGATGTATCTGCAAAAATCATTGAAGAGGAGGTGGCGGATCTTGTCGAAGGGTCCGTCAAGGTTGTAAGATCTTTGCGAGACAAGCAAAGAACATACATAGATGCGGTTTTGGCAAAAGTCGGTCCGCAGAAAGACCGGATGATTCGTCAGAGATTACGGGCGCGCCGAGAAGCGGCGCGATAATCTCCTCTTAGAAACCGTCTAAAAGGCCTTCTTCGTAGCCGAAATCCTGCAATTGCAGCAGGAGAGGGGCTTTTTAGACGGTTTCTTACTACACGTCATCTCAAAATTGATTCCTCCACGATTCCTCCACGTATTTTGTCATTCCCGCGAAACTTGTCCTCACGAAAGTGGGGAGCGGGAATCCAGTAGATAAGCCGTGTACTGGATTCCCGATCAAGCTTGCACTCGGCTGCGACCGAGTGTCGGGAATGACGACAAAAAGCCGTTATTCAGCAAGCTCTGTTTCGAGATTTTATGTAGACAATGCGCGAGAAAGTGCCAAAAGTAAGGCAGGAGGCGGAGAGCGAGTCAAGTCCCGCCACGCAAGAATTCTCTCCGACAGAGAAGATGTTTTTGGGTATTTCCGAAAAACTGCGCCGCTTAAGAGAAGAGGCCGCGGACGCGGATGATGAACGACATAGATTTATTGAAGCGCTTGATTCTTTGGATTTGTCTCAGGAGGCCGTAGACGCGGAGGAGAAATTAGACGAGATTCTTACCGCGATCCATCAGGTTGTCAAGCAGACGAATGCCTCTGCAGGAAGAGTCGCGCTTGAGGCTGGTTTGTTCGAGACATTCCCGAAAGAATACGGCGTGGCTACTTTTGAGGACTTGAGTAATCCGGATTTTGATCTGGATGCGGAGCGTCTGCGCCGCGAGTCCGAAGTCGTCAGGGAAAATCTTATGCGTGCCGCGCTTGCGGATTGCGCAAGCGCCGAAGATTTGAAATCGGTTGAGGTTACATTTCCTCCGGAACGTTGGGGAACGAAAGATTTCCTTGAATTCTCCAACCGGTATCGCCTTCTTGATTCGCCGGACGACGAGATTCGTCTTTTTGAGCATCCGTCAGCCGCGCATTTCCGCGAGGTACCGCGCGCGGTGGAGTTTTATGCTTTGGCCTTGATTAAAAAAGGCAGAGCGGCAGACGCAATCGCCGTATGTGACAATTTGATTAAGAGAGGACACGGCAATGGTTTGGTATGGAGTATACGCGGAGATGCGTTCAGATCCCGAGCCGATGAGATGAAAAAAATTGCGGAGGGAGTACACGGCTCAGTATCCGGAAGCGAATCCATATACGCGTTAGAGAACGAAAAAAATCAAGCAGTAGGGGATATTTCGCAGGAGCAGGAAATAACTCCTGATCAAGCGCGCGATTTACGAATTGAGTTTCAGCGGGAAGCAGGCGAGTCGTATTGTACCGGATTAAAGGAAAGTGGAAGTTCTTTTCCGGCGCTGGAATGGATGATGCACACTATTCAGAGACGAGGCGATCTGCTCGTAGAGCGTCAGGCGCTTCTTGACAGAATGCATAGCGGAGAGACCATACAGAACGGACATGAAATGATTCTTCAAATGGGACAAGAGATTGAATCGCTTGAGCGGCGTATTTCGAATCAACAGGTTCTTGTGGAACTCGCCCTTCAAAAAGAAGGCGCGGACGAGTCATTGGATTATTGGAAGCATGCCGGTCGTCTGGAGCTTGCTTTTATGCAGGGCAAAACATTTGAGGAGGTAAAGCCCATTTTGGCGCAGATGTTCAAAACAGCAGATGCGATTTTCAAGTTTGATAATACACTCGACCGTCTTATGCGCGTCCGAGAGCAGTTTTTGCAAGAGATGGCTCTCCAGCAGTCACCGGAAGAAGGGGGAGAGGATATGCGCGCGATACTTGAATATATGAATAAAGCGATCGAGGAATTAGAAAAAGGTAAGCAGAGATTCGCATCTGTAAAAGGAAAAAAGGGAAAAGATAATAAGGCAGGAGCTTTGAACGAGGAATATAGGGCTATTATTGAAATGAAACCCCAAAACGGCCTCGAACAGTACAAAAGAAACACCATTAATTTCCTGACGTTGCTTGGCAGCATTACTCCGCAATATATTCCCGGTGGTATCGGTAGAGCCGGAGCGCGCGTGCCTGATATTATGATCAATCGTCAGGATCAGGGAGTATTCAAGCGCATTGTGGATGAACTCGGAATTGAGGGCGAGTCAGAGCAGGTGGCGATAAAAGACGCCCTTGAGGATTTTGTCCGTAATCATCTGGGAATTGACGGGCTTCAAAATCTAAAAGACGCTTCTCATTACGAATTTGATACCCTTTCCGACGGGTTAGTCGCTCTGTCCGGCATTGAACCTGAGATGAGAAGGAATACGCGGTCTATTACCAATTTATCCGGGTCATTGCTCGTGGGCGTTGGGGATTGCAGAGAAACCTGCTACGGAATGGGAGCGCTTTTTGGCGCCCGGCAGTATAGAGACGTGGAAGGAGGAAAAAAAGAAAAAGGCATAATTGCGGCGCTCGCTTGTATGGAGGCAGATGATCAGGAGTGTTTTAATAAGATAACCAAAGAGAGCATTCCCGAAGTTCTGCGCTATAATCTGCGTGGAGAACATGCCGGAGTGTATGTCGCGTCTATAGCGATGAATGAAAAATATGACGTAAAGACGGTTTCTCCGGACGACCCCACCGCCCTTTATAGATCATACGACGCGAACGCGGTGAAAAGAGGAGAGGCGCTTACGCGCTACGAGCTTGAATATGGCATCGTGAGAGTGGTCTATAAAGACGGGACTGTGCGGTTTATTGAGCCAAAAGATCCGGAGTCGGGCCGCTGGCGGCCCTTGGAGCATATACCGCAAGAAGGCGGGGGCGGAGTGCCGATAGTGCCAGATCTTGAAAATGTTCAGGATCTTGAAGTGCTAAACTTGGTTGAGGATCATACCTATACAACTCTGCTTGATAAGAAAACAGGGCGGATAACATTGGCTGATGCTTTTTACGACGGACGCCGGGGCGGTCCTTATGACTTCGGATCGGGAACTTACGACCCTGAAGATATAGTCCGCAATAACGGGTTGGTCCGCGCGAATACCCGTACTCTTGCTTATCCGGATGGAACAGTGACGAAGAGTCAGGTTTATCTGCGCGCCCTGCCATATTCCAAGACGGACTATCAACCCTCGCTTGGCGAAGGCGATATGCCTAGTCGCATTCGCATAGGAGGTAGAAGTTTCAAGATGGATGTATTTGAAGAACTTGGGCGACTGGAAAAGGGCGAATCAGTGGTGCCTGCAGCGATGCGCAGGATACGAGAATGGGAGGAAGCGCGGCAGCAAAAGAGTAAAAAGATATGATAATAATTGTCCGGCTGCGACGGCGCCAGTTCCGGCCTAAAATGAGATATGCCCCATCTTAAAGATAATCCTGCGCTCCGCGATTTTCAGCAATATGTGGCCGAGATGGTGCGGGAGCGCGGATTTGACCAAGAAAACGTCCCGCAGAAATTTATGCTGCTGATGGAGGAGTGTGGAGAATTGGCAAAGGCCTGCCGCAAAGCCGCCAAGATTCACTCCGACCGAAACTCCGAGCGGTTTGAGGCGGCGGGCGAGGCCGCGGACGTTTTTATCTACCTCCTGGACATCTGCAACCGTTTCGGCATTGATTTGGAGACAGCTTTTCGCGAGAAAGAAGAGACAAACAAGAAGAGATCATGGGCTTGAAAGAGTGACCCGCAGCAGCCCGCGCCGTAGAGGAAATCCTCTCCTAAAAACATTCCAACATTCTTGAGAATGTTGGAATGTTTTTATCAGAATCTTCTCTTATGGCGCTACATCGTATCCGATTCGTATATTCATGCCCTCCTGTTTTATCTTGCGGATGGCAAGGCCGTGGATCTCGGAGAGATTTCTGACATGCGTGCCGCCGCATGGGACCCCGAAGT